>JBIOXP010000267.1:0-6929 GCA_044869705.1 Binatia bacterium
AAAATCGTGCGCGACGAGCTTGTCGGCGTGCTTGGTGGTGATTATCGCGAGCGTGATCTGAAAGCTGCGCCCCCAGTGGTTATCATGCTGGTGGGCTTGCAGGGATCCGGCAAAACCACCACGGTTGCCAAGCTCGCCCGCTACTTGAAGAAAGAAAAGAAGCGTAGCCCATACCTTGTCCCAGCCGATGTATATCGCCCGGCCGCGATCGAGCAGCTGAAAATTCTCGGGCGCGAACTCCAACTGCCGGTCTTTGACGCTAATCCGGAAACCTCACCCGTCGCGATTTGCCAAGAGGCACTCGAAGAGGCCAAACGGAAGTTTTGTGATCTCCTTTTGATCGACACCGCGGGACGCTTGCACATTGATGAAGAGCTAATGCAGGAGTTGAGCGCCATCAAAGACGCTGTCCGGCCGCATCAAATTCTCTTCGTCGCCGACTCCATGACCGGGCAAGATGCCGTCAATCAGGCCATCGGTTTTGATGCCAAGCTCGGCCTCTCCGGAATCGTTCTGACCAAACTCGACGGTGACGCGCGCGGCGGTGCTGCGCTGTCGATTCGCGAGATGGCTGGCAAGCCGATCCTGTTTTCCGGCATCGGCGAAAAACTCGACGCTCTGGAGCCGTTTTATCCGGATCGTCTGGCGTCGCGGATCTTGGGCATGGGCGACGTACTCTCGCTCATTGACAAAGTTCAGCAAAATGTCGAGCAGAAGGAAGCGGCGCGCCTGCAGCAGGCTTTTCAGAAACAGCAATTTACCTTGGAAGAGTTTCAGCTTCAGCTTCAGCAGATCAAGCGCATGGGGCCCGTGGGCGGGTTGCTCGAGATGATTCCGGGTGGAAAAAAGCTCGCCTCGCAAGTTGACGCCGGGCAGGCCGAGAAAGAGTTAAAACGAGTTGAAGCGATCATCAACTCAATGACCATCAAAGAACGGCGCAATCCGGCAATCTTGAACGGCAGCAGGCGCCGCCGCATCGCCCAAGGAAGCGGCACCACGGTTACCGACGTGAACCGGCTGATGAAACAATTTCTGGAAATGAAAAAGATGATGCAGCGGGTGAGCAAGCTGGGCATGCGCTCGCTTCTCAGCCGGGTGCCCCATCCTTTCAACTAAAAGGAGAAATAACTTAGCATGAGCGTTACCATTCGGATGAGCCGCCACGGCGCCAAGAAAAAACCATTTTATCGCATTGTTGTGAGCGACCAGCGGTTTCCGCGCGATGGACGCTACATCGAACAAGTCGGCAGTTTTGATCCACGGGCGAAATCCGATGCCGTCAAACTCGATCACGAGAAGATCGATTCCTGGATCAAAAAAGGCGCTAAGCCTTCACAAACAGTGTCGGAATTGATCAAGCGCGACAAAAAGTCCAGCTAATCACGCGATGAAAGATCTGATCGAATATGTGGCCAAGTCTCTGGTAAGCAATCCTGCGGCGGTGACGATCAAAGAGACCGATGCCGATGGGGCATCCGTGTTTGAGCTGAAGGTCGCCAAAGAAGATCTCGGGCGCATCATCGGGAAACAAGGCCGCACAGCGAAATCTCTCCGCGCGCTCCTCAACGCCGCGGCGTCGATGGCCAACCGCAAAGTCGTTCTCGAAATCGTCGAAGAAAAATAATCGGCGCTTAAGTACCGATGGACGAACCGCTAGTTCCCCTCGGTGAAATCGTCGCTACCCATGGCCTCGTCGGCTGGTTGAAGCTCAACCCGTTCAATCCTGAGACGACAGCGCTCAAACCTGGCGCCGAAGTTTTCATCGAAGAGGCGGGAGCGCAAACGCCTCTTCTGCTTGAAGCGAGCAGCCCGCATAAGCGTCAGCTGCTGATCAAATTTCTCCAGGTGGACAGCATCGACGCTGCGGCTCACTATGTCGGTACCACCCTCTCGGTGTCACAAACCGCTCTCGAAGTGCTCGCGCCCGGCCAGTACTATCATTTTCAGATCATCGGGTTCGAAGTCTTCACGAGCGCTGGCGAGCGCGTTGGTATTGTCCAGTCCACGATGGCGACAAGCGGCGGCGAGCTCTATGTGGTGCACAGCGGCAGCAAAGAACACCTGATCCCTGCTGTCAAAGAAATCGTGGACAAAATCGATTTCGCCAATCGTACGGTCACCATCGATCCGCCTGCGGGACTGCTTGATCTCTGATAAACCCAACCGGCTGCCGGCGAATGCTGCACTTCACTGTCATTTCAATTTTTCCGCGCATGTTCGACTCCGCGCTGAGCCACAGCATTCTGAAGCGGGCGCAGGAAAACAAACTTATAAAAATCGACCTGGTCGACTTGCGCGACTATAGCGCCGATCGCCATCGCACGATCGACGATACGCCTTACGGCGGGGGTCAAGGCATGGTTATGAAACCCGCGCCGCTGATTAGTGCCATTGATCATTTTCGGCAACAAACGCCGAACGCGCGGATTATTCTGCTTTCGCCACGCGGTTCGCCGTTTAACCAACGAACAGCCCAACGGCTCGCTCGAGAAGAAAATCTGATCTTGATCTGCGGCCGTTACGAGGGCGTTGACGAAAGGGTCAGCGCCTTCGTCGATGAGGAAATTTCCATCGGCGATTATACTTTGAGCGGCGGAGAACCTGCCGCGATTGTGGTCATTGATGCGGTCGCGCGTCTCGTGCCGGGAGTCCTCGGTAACGCCAATTCCGCAGCCGAGGAGTCGTTCAGCGCTGGATTGCTCGAATACCCGCAATATACGCGACCCGAAGACTACCGCGGCATGAAAGTGCCCGAGGTCCTCCTTTCGGGCGACCACGAGCGGATTGAAGCTTGGCGCAAAGAGCAAAGCCTGCAACTCACGCGCGCACGCCGTCCCGATTTGCTCGCTAGGGCCACAACTATTGGACAATACGCACGAAATGCGTCGACCCCGCCGATTTATCTCGCTCTATTGCATTACCCGGTTTACGACAAAAACGGCGCTGTCGTGACCACCGCCGTGACGAACATGGATATTCACGATATTGCGCGCGCCGGGCGGACCTATGGTGTGAGCCGGTTCTTTGTCGTGACACCGGTAAAGGCTTTGCAAAAACTTGCTCTGAAAATCATTCATCATTGGGAGTTTGGCTACGGCAGCGATTATAACCCTACGCGCAAGGAGGCGCTGACGCTCGCACGAGTTTGTGATGCCTTAGATGACGTCATTATCGCGATCGAACGGGAGAACGGACAAAAGCCGCTCATCGTGGCGACTTCGGCCAGGTCTGCTGGCCATCGAACCTCTTTCCTAGCGCTCAAAGAAATGTTACATAGAGAAACTCGGCCGTTTCTCATTCTCTTCGGTACCGGTTGGGGGCTGACAGAAGCCACACTTTCACAAGCGGAATACGTTCTGGAGCCAATTCGGGGACGTACCGGATTCAACCATCTCTCGGTGCGTTCGGCAGCGGCAATCATACTGGATCGTCTGCTGGGATAGCGCGCAGGTAAGGAGTTAGCCATGAACATCGTCGGGCAGTTGGAAGCACAGCAGTCCAAGCAGGACGCGCCGACACTGCGTCCAGGTGAAACCATCCGGGTTCACGTCAAGGTCGTCGAAGGTGAAAAGGAACGCACTCAGGTTTTTGAGGGTCTCGTAATCGGCATGTCGGGAAGCGGCAGCCGAGCGGTTTTTACGGTTCGGAAGATCTCCTACGGCGTCGGCGTCGAGCGTATTTTTCCGCTCCATTCCCCGCGTATCGAAAAAGTCGAGGTCGTTGCGCGCGGCAAGGTTCGCCGCGCCAAGCTTTACTATTTGCGCGAAAGGTCCGGAAAAGCGGCGCGGCTTTCTGGCGAAGAACGCTAATTGCGCAGGAAGTCTGTCAGCCTAACCCCCCGAGAACGTTTCCGTTGCCCTCGAAAGTTGCTCCGGGGTGGATCTTGAGCTCCCCGACACGGGCCTCCCCTTTGAAATAGCCTCCGGGCAGCACCTCAAAACAGCCCATCGATTGTACCGAGCCGATCAAACGGCCCTCCAGGTGAACCTGCCGCGCCGAGATGTGCGCGTCGACCTGAGCGCTGGCGCCAATCACCAAAAGTTCGGTGGACTTGATTTCGCCGGTAAAATGACCGTCGATCTTAACCGGTAAGTTGTAGCTAAGCTTGCCGGAAATGGATGAATTGGCGAACAGTACGGTTCGTGGACCGGTCCCCTGACCCAAAACCGGGTTCTCTTTATCGTGCGTAGAGCTCATAATCCGAAATTGCCGTAGTTTAGCATAGATCTCGCCCGTCGGCCACGACGAGCTTTGCGACCTCGTGTCTACTCCCCCCTGCTATGCTAGCATGAGTCGATGGATCTATTTGCCGACAAGCCCTCCGCAGGGAAAAAGCCTTCCCAACCCCTTGCCGATCGAATGCGGCCGGCAACAATCGACGACTTCATTGGCCAGGAACACTTGCTCGGGGCCGGCAAGCTCTTGCGCGGGATGCTGGAGACGGGAAAGCTACAGTCGCTGATCCTCTGGGGACCTCCGGGCAGCGGCAAAACCACTCTGGCTCAGATTCTCGCAAGCTCCGCAGGGGCGGCATGCGTCCACTTTTCTGCGGTCACCTCGGGTGTGAAGGATTTGAAAAGGATTGTTCAAGAAGCCGAGCAACTCCGCCGCAGCGGAAAGCCTACCGTCCTTTTCGTCGACGAAATTCATCACTTCAACAAGGGGCAACAAGACAATTTTCTGCCACACGTGGAGCGCGGCACACTGATATTGATCGGCGCCACGACGGAAAACCCCTCGTTCGAGGTCATTTCACCGCTGCTTTCGCGCTGCCGCGTCTTATTGCTCAACGCGCTCTCACCCGCGGAAATCGGCGCGCTTATCGATCGGGCGCTGCGGGACCGCGAGCGGGGTCTTGGAAAGTTACAGCTTACGCTCGACGACCCCGCCCGAGCGTTTCTCGTCGAGCAGTCGCAAGGCGATTGCCGTGTGGCTTTGAACGCGCTCGAGGCAGCGGCCACTCTGGCGCAGGCTCAAGGCGAGAAGCGAATCGATCTGCCGAAATTACAGGAGGCGCTGCAAAAAACACCGTTACGCTATGACAAGGCCGGCGAAGAGCATTACAACGTGATCTCCGCGTTCATCAAAAGCATGCGCGGTAGCGATCCCGACGCGGCGCTCTATTGGATGATGCGTATGCTTGAAGCCGGCGAAGATCCGCTTTTCATTGCGCGGCGCATGGTGATCTTCGCCGCCGAAGACATCGGCAACGCCGACCCGCAGGCGCTGCAAGTGGCGATTGCAGCCAAGGACGCCTTTCATTTTGTCGGACTTCCCGAGGGCCGTATTCCCTTGGCCCAGGCCGTCACGTATTTAGCAAGCGCGCCCAAATCGAATGCTTCCTACAAAGCCATGCTTGCGGCAGCCGAGGACGTGCAGGCGCACGGCGCGCTCGCGGTCCCGCTGCACCTCCGAAACGCGCCCACTCTGCTGATGCGCAAGCTGGGATACGGCAAAGATTACCAATACGCCCACGACTACGAAGGGCATGTTGTCGACCAACAACATCTGCCTGAAGAGCTTCGTAACCGCCGCTATTACACCCCCGGAGAATCCGGCTACGAAAAAAAGCTGAAGGAACGGCTCGAGTCGTGGGCGGCAAAGAAGAATTCTAAGACCTGAACGGACGCCGCTCCCCGCTCCAGCGATGAACGATTCTTGAGGTCATACCGGAGCGGCAGCTCTCTGTCTGTTACTCGTCGTTTCGAAGCGAAACGGCGAAATCTTATCTTCTATGTAGCTCAAGGCTCTCACTGCGTGCGGATAACGAACCGCCGCATCGATGAATTTTTACGACTCTGACGCAGTGAACGCTATTGCTTGATTCCGGCAAGATCGAGGAGAAAAAGGTAGGAGAAGGCGGTTTCCCGATGTCGCCGGAAACGGCCAGAGGCGCCGCCGTGTCCGGCCTCCATGTTGGTTTTCAACAACACGGGGTTTTTATCGGTTTTGAGCTCGCGCAGTTTGGCAACCCACTTGGCCGGCTCCCAATACTGCACCTGAGAATCGTGCAATGCTCCGGTGACGAGCATCGCGGGATAGTCTTGATTTGCGACATTATCGTAAGGCGAGTACGACAGCATGTAGTCATAAAACTGTTTCTGATTGGGATCACCCCACTCGTCGTATTCGCCCGTCGTCAGGGGGATTGACGAATCGAGCATAGTGGTCACGACATCGACGAACGGCACTTCCGCCACAATTCCCCTGAATAAATCCGCTCGCATGTTGCTGATCGCGCCCATCAGTAACCCGCCCGCGCTTCGCCCGATCGCAAAGAGTTTTTCCGGACGGGTGATTTTTTCGCGGATCAGAAACTCGGCGCAGGTGATGAAGTCAGTGAAGGTGTTTTTTTTCTTGAGCAGTTTTCCATCATCATACCATTGCCGTCCTAATTCCTGGCCCCCGCGGATATGCGCAATGGCGAAAACAAAGCCGCGATCCACCAAACTCAAGCGCGGCGACTGGAACGCGGCGTCAATGCTGATTCCGTAGGAGCCGTAGCCGTAAAGTAGAAGCGGATGACCGCCATTTCGCGTCAAACCCTTTCGGTAAAGAATCGACAGAGGTATTTCCGTGCCGTCCGCCGCACGAGCGTAAAGCCGTTCCGTAGTATAGTTGGCCGAATCGAAGCCGCCCAAAACCTCTTCACGCTTCAACAGCGTGCGCTGCCGAGTGGTCATGTCATAGTCGTAAACGGAGAGCGGTGTCTTCATCGAAGTGTATTCAAACCGCAACGTCGAGGTGTCCAATTCCAAATTCGCTCCCAAACCGGCGCGGTAAGCGGGCTCGTCGAAAGCCAAATAATGGTCGACCTGCCCCGACCAGGGAACGACGCGAATTTGCGTCAACCCGCGCGCCCGTTCTTCAAGCACGACATAGTCTTTAAACAGCTCGAAATCGGCGAGGTAAACATCATCTCGATGAGC
>JBIOXP010000268.1:0-4716 GCA_044869705.1 Binatia bacterium
ATTCCGTCGAAAGACAGCAGCAGCGCCTTTGTTTCGCCCGCTGCTTCGAGACGCTTGCGGATTGAAGCGCTCGCACACAGAAAGCGATCAATAAGGTTCGTCGGTTCAACTGTAAAGATCGGTTGGCACGGATTGCAGTTTTTCTAATTGCAAGGCAAGGGCTTCTATCTGCTCCTGCCAGTAATGCTCGGTGCCGAAATCAGGAAAGGCCATTTTGAAAGCGTAGTCTTCCCAGCGCCGTGCGATCCACGCGGAAAAGTAAATCATGCGCAGCGCGCGCAACGGCTCGATAAGCTGCAGCGTGGTCATGTCAAAGACTCTAATTTGCTCGTAGGCTTCGAGCAAAATCCGCCTACGCTCTTTGCCGTAGTCGTCGTCTCCGCCGGTGAGCATCCAGATGTCTTGCACGGGCGGCGCATAGAGCATGTCGTCGAAATCGATGAAATACGGATCGTCTCGGTTCCACAAAATATTTCCGGAGTGGCAGTCTCCGTGCAGCAGAATGTAATCGGCATGGGCGAAGCGCGGCGTGATGGCGGCGCATATTTCGCTCGCAATTGTTTGAAAACGACTGGCGAGCTCCATCGGAACGAAGCGGCCGTGCTTTAAAAACTTCAGAGGCTCTCGTCCATAAGTTTCCGGATCGAGCCGTTGACGGGGAGCGTCCTTTACCGTCGCGCCGACGTTATGCAAACGGGCCAGAAACCTTCCCAGGCGCGTGAGCTGTTGCTTGCTCAATTCCGGCTCGAGGCGCCCCGGACGTTTCGGAAAAATTGCGAACATCACTCCGGTAATTTCGAAAACGCTTTGCCCCCTTTCGTCGGTAAGCGGACACACGACAGGAATTTCGCTAGCGTTGAGAGCTTTAAGAAAATCGTGCTCGGCCTGTATCGTGGCCCGAGTCCAGCGTCCGGGGCGGTAGAATTTGACGACGAGGTGCGGGCCTTGTTCCATCTCGGTGTCGTAAACACGGTTTTCCAGCGCATTGAGCGTCAAGAACCGGCCCGTGCAACGTCCGCCTAACCTCTCGACGGCGTCAAAAATAACCTCGGGAACAATCTGTAGAAAATTGTTCAGCATATACGTCATCCTAGACGAGCGTATCCTGCTTGTACAGTAAACCCGAGGAGCTAATCTCGGATCATCCGTGTCGCTCCATTGGGACGAATGAAATTTTCTAAGTTTAGGAGGACAATTCCGTCGCTCTGGTCGTGCAGTTCTGCGCAAGTGCCCAATTTCATTACCTGTCGACGTGGTATATCCGTTGCGAGGTTGTCTAGCGCAGTACACAAGAAACGGAGGATCCATGAAGAAATCCACATCGATCATATCGACGAGCTTACTGGCCGCTGCTTTGATCATTCCGGGCACGCGCGCGTTCGCCGACGACAACCCTCCCGGCAATCACCGGCAAAGGGAAGCTCTGCGGCAGGACCAGCGCGAGCTGCAAGACTTGAGAGATCGTCGTCATGACGAGATCCGCGAGGGCGACAAGCGCGAAGCGCGCGAGTACCAAGATAAAATACGTGATAAGCGAAAGGAGATTCGCAACGATCGGCGCGAGATTCACGGCAACAACCACGACCGCAGATATGGTTGGGACCGCGACGGAAGGCGTGACCGTGACCACGATCACGACTGATGCACTTGAAATATGCAAGGGCCGCCTCCGGGCGGCCCTTGTTTTTATCCGGGCGCTTAGGTTAAACGAGTTGCCGTGCTAATTGTAAACCGATGAAATTCGAAAACGACAAAGGCGAGCCGGTCGAGATCAACTTTCAGAACTTCGAGCGCATTTTGCCGGCGCCAAAATCAGGCTATACGCTCGTGAAGCTTAAAAACGGAAAAGAAGAGTGGCTGCTGGCGACGGAAAACGAGATTCTCGAAGCCACTGCCGAAGAGTGATTCACCCCGAGACCCCGCCTGCTCACATGTAAGTCAACGGTTGGATCCCATCTCACGAATCACTTCATCGAGGAGTTTGGCATCGACGAGCTGAGCGGCCGATGTCGGCCGGTCGTTTTTCTGCGCGGCGCGCGCGAAGTCGATAAGTAGTTGGTATCCGTCTACGCGAATTTTTCCATTTACGCTGAGCAGATCGATTAGCTTATCGTAAGCAAGTGAGGCGATATCCGGCGGCATGGCGAACTCGCGTATGATCATCTGGATCGTGTCGGACCGATTCTCGCGGATAAAATTCATCGAACGCAACGTAGCACGCAAAAATCGCTTGATCATCTCCGGTTGTTTCTTAACTTTGTCAGCGTGTACCACCAGCGCCGTCCCGGGGACGTCGACGTAGTCCCGCGTTACGGCGATCCTCGTGAATCCCTCCTTCTCGGCGTGCAAACTATGCGGCGCGCTCAGCATCGAGGCGGCCAATGTGCCCGATTTGAGCGCGGCGTATCGTTCCGGCGTACCGCCCATATTGAGCAGAATAAAATCGCGCTCGGGCGAGAATCCGCTTTGAAGGATGACTTTCCTGAGCAATGTGTCTACGAGGCCGCCGGGATTGAGCGATCCGATGGATTGGCCTTTGAGCTCGGCGAGACTGTGATATTTTGGCTGCGCATAGAGCGCTTGATCGACGTACGAATTGAGGCTCATGATGACCCGCAGCGGCGCACCGGCGACGAATGCCGTCACCGCAGTGGTCGAGCCGGTTCCGAAATCAGCATCACCGGTGATGATGGCTTTGATATCAATACCGCCGCGCATATAAACAACGCTCACGTCGAGATTTTCTTTGCGAAAGAAACCGCGCCGCTGCGCGGTTTCCAGAATCGGAAAACTGGTGATGGACTTGCTCGGGTAAGTGACAACGACCCGGTCCGAAGCGATGCTCGCTTGGGTCCAGCCATTGTCGGTCATCGCGAGGACAATAACGGCTGCAAAGAAAATACCGGCGATCCGAATCAGCATGTTTTTCCCTCGTGCAGTACAGCTCTTCTGCTGCGCAATAATAGATCACGGTGAGATCTGTCAAGCAGCTGGGTTCTGATTGAGGAGCCGCGCTAACCTACCTGCGCGACGGCTGGCGTGCTCGGCGGGAATTCTGCACGGAAGCGCTCCCGCTATTCGGATTCACCGCTAGCGGCAGAATAGGTTGCGCGCCGGTGGCCAGTGTATACGAAACCGCTTACTGGACGCGGGCGCGCACGGCGATCTTCGGCTGCATTGCTGTCACGCAGCCAAGCTCACGAGCTTTTCGTAAATTTTCAGGTAATCCAAAGCCATTCGAGCGCTCGAAAACCGGCGCTCAAATATTTCTCGGCAGAGCTTTCGATCAAGCGCTTGAATTTTCTGCAGCGCTTCAACTGACTGGTCAAGCGTTTCAACAATGAAGCCCGTCAGTCCGGAGTCGACAACTTCCGGAACTGAACCTGCCCGATAGGCAATGACCGGAGTGCCGCACGCCATCGATTCCACCATTACGAGTCCGAACGGCTCCGGCCAGTCGATTGGAAACAAGAGCGCATACGCGCTGCCGAGCAATTTTTGCTTTTCTGCCCGATCGACTTCCCCGACAAATTCGACGAGATGATCGTCGAGCAAAGGTTCGATTTTTTTTTCCATGTATTCGCGATCCGTATTGTCGATCTTCGCCGCGATCTTGATTTTCATCTGTGCCCGCTGCGCGATCTTGATGGCTCGATCGACACGTTTTTCCGGGCAAATCCGTCCGAGGAAGGCGAGGTAATTTCCACGGCCATCGCCGAGCTTATAAAGATCGAGCGGCAAGCCATGATACACGGTGCCCTGCCAATTCATTCGCGGAAACGGCTGTCGTTGAGAGTTCGAGATCGAGACCACGGGAATGTCAGTAAATTCCGAAAAGAGCTGCTTCAAATCAGGAATGTCGAGGCGGCCGTGAAACGTAGTGACGCCGGGCGTTTGATGTCCACGGAACAGCGGAAAATGCGAGTAGCCGGTATGAAAGTGGATGATATCGAATGCCTCGGCTTCCTGCAGTACCTGCGCAAGCTGAAACGTGTCATGGGCTTGAGGATCAACGATTTTAGAATCGAGACGAAGGCCCCGCTCCGAGCCGGCGATCAGGCGACCTTTTGTCTGAGAGTCACCACTCGCGAACAGGGTTACTTCATGGCCGCGTCGGATAAGCTCGTCCGAGAGATAGGCCACGATCCGTTCGGTCCCCCCATATCCAATCGGCGGAACCGGTTCAGCCAGCGGGGAGACTTGAGCAATCTTCATTTTCGTGAACGGGTGGCGTTTTCACGGCTGCTTAGTGGAGGTGCGGGGAAAAACCATCCAAGCCGGTTCTCGCTTTGCCAGATCGCAAGCAATATACCAACTGATCTCAACCAAACCCGCTGAAGATGGAGCGTAGCGAATGCGTCGCCAGCAGAGGTTCATGCTCGGGAGTAGGCTTCGAACCTGATCGAGTATTTCTGCAACAGCAATAAGAAAGTACAGGAGAACAGGGGAAGTTATTTAAGGATAGTTTAGTGGTCGCGTAAAACTTCTGCGGACACTAACCAGGCTGGATTCGGCACTAGCGCCGTAACTGCAAAACGAATTCGTCCCTTGTTTCAACGCCGCTAAAAAGTAGGACAATCCAAACACATCTCGGAAGTTTTTCTTGTATTTCCTCCAACCAAACATCTCGTAATTTGTGCTTGGGACGGAAAAGATGAGCTTTGCTGAGGTTTATTTATCATGGATGGGTGGTACGGTGCTTGCCATGCTGAGTCG
>JBIOXP010000269.1:0-8365 GCA_044869705.1 Binatia bacterium
ACTCATCGAAAAAATCGACCGCGTGGTCACGCCCTGGTTTAAAGCGTCGGGCGATATTGTGGTGTTGCTGGGACGCACACGCGAAGAGTTGGGCGGAAGTGAATACTTGAAATGGGTCCATGGGATCACGCGCGGCACCCCGCCATGGATCGATTTGAAAATGGAAAGCGCCGTGCAGAGATGTTGCATCGAGGCGATCGAGCAGGCGGTTTTATCCTCGGCGCACGATGTGTCGGACGGCGGGATGGCCGTTGCCTTGGCTGAATGTTGCATCGGCGGCGAGAAGCCGGTCGGTGTACGGATCGACAGCCGGGAGATGATTCGGGGCGATGCCTTGCTGTTTAGCGAGTCTCAATCCCGAATAATTGTTTCGGTGCAGGAAGAAAATCTGGATAAACTCCGTGAAATTGCCGCAAGGCAAGCCGTGCCTATGCAAGTAATCGGCACGGTGGGCGGCACGCGCTTTGTCTTCCAGCCGCTCGTGCAAGTTCCGGTGGAGGAGCTCAAGGGGATCTGGACTTCAGGACTTACGGCGAAATTGAACTAACCGTGACTAGCGACTCGAGGTTCAACGTTTAAGGTTCAGGCCTTGGCAGGAAATTTTTTAGCCATGTCGGACAAATTTCACGACGAATGCGCGGTGATGGGCATCTACGGCCATCCCGAGGCGTCCAACATGGTCTACCTCGGTCTCTATGCCTTGCAGCATCGCGGTCAGGAATCCTGCGGCATCGTCTCATCCGACGGCAAGGGTCTGATCTCGCACCGCCAAATGGATTTGGTCGCGGACGCGTTCAAAGAAGACGTGATCAAACGACTCGAGGGACAGAGCGCGATCGGTCACAATCGCTACTCCACCACCGGGCAAAGCCATTTGAAAAATGCCCAGCCGTTTGTCGTCGAATACTCTCAAGGTCCGATCGCGGTTTCTCACAACGGCAATCTGGTCAATGGCGCTCTGCTGCGCGAAGAGCTCGAACGCTCGGGCTCGATTTTTCAATCCACCAGCGACACCGAAGTGATCATTCATCTGATCGCGACTTCTCGGGAAACCAGCTTGATGGGACGAATCGTCGAAGCCCTGAGCCGCGCCCGCGGCGCCTATTCGCTATTATTTCTGACTCTCGACAAGCTGATTGCGGCGCGCGACCCGTATGGATTTCGCCCGCTGGTGCTGGGTAGGTTTCCGCAAGGAAAAAATCGCGGCGCCTACGTGTTCGCTTCGGAAACCTGCGCTTTGGATTTGATCGAAGCCGAGTTTATTCGCGATGTCGAGCCCGGCGAAATTATCACGATCGGGGCTGGTGGAATGGAATCGCTCAAGCCGTTTCCGCCGGCGCCGCACGCGAAATGCATTTTCGAGTATATTTATTTCGCTCGCCCGGACAGCAATCTTTTCGGCCACAACGTCTACCAGGTCCGCAAAGCGCTCGGTCGTGAGCTGGCGCGGGAAAGCGCGGTTCCGGCGGATCTGGTTACGCCGGTGCCCGATTCAGGCGTGCCCGCGGCGATCGGCTATGCGGAGGAGTCCAAGATTCCGTTGGAGTTTGGTTTAATCCGCAATCATTACGTTGGGCGTACGTTTATCGAGCCGCAGCAGACGATTCGCAACTTCGGAGTGAAGATCAAGTTGAATGCGCAGCGCGACGTGTTGAAGGGCAAGCGCGTTGTGGTGGTGGACGATTCGATCGTGCGCGGCACCACCAGCCGAAAAATTATTCGCATGCTGCGCGATGCCGGCGCCAAAGAAGTGCACATGCGCATCAGCTCGCCGGCCACGATCAGTCCCTGTTATTACGGCATCGATACGCCGACCCGATCCGAACTGATCGCCTCAACCAATTCGGTTGAAGAAATCCGCCGCTATATCGAGGCGGACAGTCTGGCCTATTTGAGCAACGAAGGTATGTATGCGTATTTCGGCGGACGCCGCGAGGGTTTTTGCGACGCCTGCTTTACCGCCAAATATCCGGTTCACTTCGAAGACGAAGGGCACACCAAACAACTGCACCTCTTCGAAGCGATCAATCGGTAACTGTTCGTCTGCCTGATCCTCGACCGCGCCGCCTGGCGCGGCTACTTAATTCGCAAAAGTCGCCTGGCGTTGCCGTCCAGCATCAAGCGCTTGTCGGCATCTGGAATATCGAGCTGGGCAATTTTTTTAGCCGCATCCCAATCGCCCAGGTCGTAGGGATAGTCGGTACCCACCATGATGTGATCCACGCCGCCGAGGCCGATCAGGTACTTGATCGTATCGAGGCGATAAATCATGTCGTCGTAATAAATATTTTTTAAATAGGCGCTTGGCGCCATCTTGGCTTTAGCGGCGCGCGCCCCGGCGCGCACTTCCCAGCCTCTATCGAAGCGGCCGAGATGGTAGGGGAAGAAGCCGCCGCCGTGGAGAATACACAGCTTCAAATTGGGAAACCGGTCGAACACGCCGCTATAGGTTAGAAACCCGAAGCAAAGCGCGCTGTCCGCCGGGTTGCCGCAAATCAGCTTGAGACCGTAGGGGTTCATTTTATCCGCGCCGGCAACGTCTTCGGGGTGCATGACGACCATGACGTCCAGTTCCTGCGCCTTGGCCCAAAACGGATCGAAGTCGGTCGTGCCGTAATAGGTGCCGTTAACGTTGGTGCCGATGTAACCGCCGCGAAAATTCAGATCACGCACGGCGCGTTCCAGCACCTTCGCCGCGCGCGGCGGATCTTGCAAGGGAACGGACGCCAAACCGACGAAGCGATCGGGATGGCGCTTCACGAGCTCATGAATCCCGTCGTTGTAGACGTTGCACCAGTTTTCGCCCTGTTCGCCGGTGAGCCGATAACCGAGCGTGGCGGTATGCGCCTCGAGAGCCGCCATGGCGAGCTCGGAATCCGTCATCATCTTTAATCGCTGGTCGATGGCCGGAAGCTCTGGATGGAGGACAAACGGCGGCCCACCGGCGAATGACAGCGATTGCTGTCCGTCTTTTTCGACCAGCTCGACGCCGAGATGATTGCCGTTTTTTTTGGCTTCTTCCAAGAGACTTTGGGGAACATAGTGATGATGAATGTCAATGGCAGAGGCGGTCATGGCAATCCTCTTTCGAAATTAAAGTAAATTTTCCCTCACCCCAGCCCTCTCCCAGAAGGGAGAGGGCGAGATGGAGAGAAGAAATCCAACTACAAGCGGATTCTAATTGACTAGACAGAGTTGCTGGCGGCGCACTTTGCCGGGGAAGACATCTTTACACTGGCCGTCTTCGACCACGATGGCGCCATTGACGACCACGGCTTTCATGCCGGGCGGATGGCGCCGTACTTCCTGAGCGTCGACCATATCGGGAAGCTTTTTGCTCACGAGATCGTCGATCTTGTCGGCGTCGAATACCGTCACGTCCGCCGGCATGCCTTCCTTCAGAACACCTCGATTGAGGCGGAGTTTCTTTGCCGGATATCCGGTAATTTTGTGCACCGCCTGTTCGAGGCTGAAAAGGTGTTTCTCGCGCGTCCAGTAGCCGAGAATTTTCGTCGGCGCGCCATGCCAGAAGAAACGATCGAGATGCGCGCCCACATCCGTGCCGATGAGGCTCGTCTCCGATTTGATCATTTCGGCCAGCAACTCGGGATGGGCATTGGCCAGGCCGTGATAACAGATCGCCGAATTGAAGCTGTCCTCGATCCAAGTGTCGAAGAAAGCGTCGACCGGGGGCTTTTCGGTCATCCGGGAAATTTCATCGACATTCTTGAGCTCGAATTTTTTCAGCTCGGGCTTTTGCAGGTGCTCGAAAACCACGCGGTCCCAGCCGTGCCACTCCGGAAACTCGAGCTTGCCCTGGCAGGCGATGCGCTCCTGCTCGATCTTTCTACGAATCTCTTTGTCTTGGAGCTTGGTTTTAATATCGGCTGAGTTCTTGATCGCCTCCCACGTCGGCAGGCCGTTGAACAGGAAGCAGTCGTCGAAATTGAACCGGCGAATGTGCTGGTAGGGAATGACCACGCCGCAAATGTCCTGTCCGCGCTTCTGCGCTTCTTCCATATATTTGATCGACTGCATGCCCGCAGCCTTAGCGCCGGGCCGAACGCGGAATTCGTTGCCGATCTGCAGCCCTTTAATTTTGGTCAGCATCTCCGGCACGCCGGACTCCGGCTGGAGAATCATTTGAAAACCGTTGAACTGAAAGCAGCCGTTGTATTCTCCGGCGACATTGGCAAGCTCGATAATCTCGTCGTGCTCGGCGAAGGTGCTCGGCGTTCCCGCATGGATTGCCGGTCCACCGCGCGGACTGGTGGAAAAACCAATGGCGCCGAGCTCCATGCCTTCACGCACCATTTTTTTCATGGCGTCCAACTCTTCCGGGTTGGCGGCGCGCTGGTAGGCGGCTTCGCCCATCACGGTCAGCCGCACCGGCGAATGGGGCATGAGCGGCAGCACATTGATCGCGACTTTGGCTTCCAGGTAATTCAGATACTCGGCAAAGGTGTTCCAACGCCAGTCTTTGTCGTCGACGTATTTGTCGAGCACGCGGCGGAGATACTGGACCAGGACCTGGCGCGGTTCGGCTTTCGGCGGCACGGGCGCACAGGACGCGCCGCAATCGCCGATGACAATGCTCGTGACCCCATAATTCACCACCGGATTGCCGTTCGGATATTGGACCACGAAGGCATCCATGTGGGTATGCGAATCGATGAATCCCGGCGCGACGACGTGTCCCTTGGCGTCAATTTCTTTTTTTCCGGAGCCGAGGTTTTCGCCAATCGCCGAAATCTTATCGCCGTCGACCGCCACATCAGCCGAAAACCCGGGATTGCCTGTGCCATCGACAACGGTTCCATTCTTGATGACTAGATCATGTGTCATAGCGGGGTCTCCTCCGTTCGCGCTCAGCTTAATTTCTTATCCCACCGAAGCTAAGGGTGTGTCAACTGCCAGGAAGCAGTCTCGAGTTTGGCGTTTGTAATTCGGAAAACAGAACTACCGGAGGCAGATCATTGGCAGAAACAAGAACTACGGAGAACAACTTTCGAGAGCTCAGCCCCCGAGTACGTCTTGTTAGCCAACAGACATGAGAGACAGGAGATCTGAGACGAGACCCCGAACGGAGCAGCGCTACATGGCGTCTTCCGGGCGTTCATATTTGGCTTTGCCCATGCGTTCCTTGAGCGTCGGATAGGCAACGGTGAAAACGGTGAGCGCAATGAGAGCGACGACGGTTGGAAAGGTCAACCATTTTGCTCCGTAAGCGGCGGTCGAGATCCATAGATAATTTTCCGCGATTTTGCCGAGCGTGAGGCCGAGAATTAGAGGCGGCCGCGGCCAACCGAACTTGACCATGCAAAATCCGATAAAGCCGAAAATTAGAGTGGTGATGATGTCATTGATATCGTTGTTGGCAGTGAACGAGCCGATGAAGACCAAGAACATGAGAAACGGAATCAGGAGACTGCCGCGTACAAAAGTCAAAGCGGCAAGGTGATTCAAAATCAAAAAGCATAACGCCGCAACGATAATGTTGGAGATGATCAATACCCAGACCATCGAAAAGGTCACATCGAGCCGCGACTTGAGCATTTCCGGTCCAGGGTTCAAGCCGACGATCAGCATGGCGCCGAGTAAAAGTGCCATGGAGCCGCTGCCGGGAATGCCGAACGCGAGCGTTGGAATCAAATCTCCGCCGCGGGTTGAATTGTTGGCGGCACCGGGGCCGAGCAATCCTTCGACAGCACCTTTACCGGCGCGGGATTTGTCTTTGAGCCCCTGCACCGCGTGCGCATATGAAATCCACTGTGCCACATTAGCGCCCAAAACCGGCAGAACGCCGAAATAGACGCCGATCAAACTACAACGCACAACCAGCCAGAAATGTCGGAAGGTGTCCTTGACTCCCTCCATGACGCCGGTCAGTTTTCCTTGCTCTTGGGAAGCGATACTTGTACCGCGAACCGCCAGATCGACGATTTCAGGGATAGCGAATAGGCCTACGACCACGGGAATAAGATCCAGACGATCCCAGAGGTAGAGCGAGCCGAATGTGTATCGCAGCGAACCCGTCTGAGGATCAACGCCGATCGCGGCCAACATGAGCCCGATGCCGCCGGCAAGAAGGCCCTTGACTAAAGATGCTCCCGCGAGCGTGCCAATAAACGTGATTCCCATGATCGCGATAACAAACAGCTCCGGGGAACCGAAAAGGAGCACGAGCGGTCGCATAATCGGAATCGAGATGGCCAGCGAGAAAGCACCAATGAGGGCGCCAACAACCGAGCTCATGATCGCCGCGCCGAGCGCGCGGCCGGCTTCACCGTTTTTCGACATCGGGTAGCCATCAAGTATTAAGGCGGCTGAGGATCCCTCCCCGGGAATCCCAAACAGGATAGAGGTCAGATCTCCGGTGGTTCCGGTGACCGCGAGCATGCCGAGGAGAAATGCGAATGCCGAAACAGGATCTTTGATATTGTAGGAGAAGGGCAGCATCAGCGCCAAAGTCGATAACCCGCCGATGCCAGGAAGCAGACCAACCCAGAAGCCAATGGCGATGCCGATGAGCATGTACCCAAACGCGGGCCACGCCAGAACTTTCCAAAAACCCACGATAAATGCTTCGAGCATCTTCAATCTCCTGACACAATTACGGTTTTGGAGCTTGCTCCTTAGCGCATATTGATGGGTGCGTCAACACAGGTTTTGCTATCAAAGCCGGAGCGCGCCTGATCTCTGTTCAGGAAGGCAGCTAATTTCACCCGAGTGGTCATGAGCTCGCGGTCGCCTGAAGGAATGCCGCGTCCATGAGTCGGGACCCTCCCTCGATACCACTCGGCGCTACTCGGGAAACCGGTTTAGACTTGGCGAAACAGTCGCGGTGGATAAAGAATGAATCGAGACCGTCTCCATGGATTGCGACAGGATCCGCTTCAAAGCTGAGGCGACCTCAGGCGGTTGGTTGACGACTTCCGCGGCGAGTGACTGAACCTCATCACCGGCGCTGGCCAGCCTCCCAGCCGCGTTATTGATTTCATCGAGTACCTCCGGTCTTTGAACATGCGCGTAAAACCATCCCGCAGGAGGTTTAGGGGCTCCGCTGGCAGGTTCGGCTCCGGGCGGTAAATCTCCGGCGGAATTTATTTTTCAAGGACCCACTTCATCCGTTCGATGACTTCTCGCGGCTGTGCAACCACTTCTTTCGCGAGAGTTTCAAGCTTGGCGCCGGTTAACGGGTCTAAGTCCCATCCTCGCTTGCTGACTTCGTTAAGCAGGTCGGGATCTTTCATAGTGGCCGTGTAGGCATCGCGTAGAATCTTGGCGTGCTCTGGCGACACCCCGGGAGGTGCGCTGATCGGCCGACCCAGGGTTGCGGCGGTCAAGATCACTTTCGCCAACCGTTGGCCCGCTTCCGGCGTTTTGTATTGCTGCATCAGTTCATTCAGCGTGGGTACGTCTTTAATTCGCTCGTCGCGCTTAGCTCCGGTTTGCACCACGACGCGCGTAAATCCGGATTTGTGCCAACGCTTGTAAGGTTCGCGACCGAAATAAGTCGCCACCAGCGGCGACCAACAGACGACCTCGTTTCTTTCAACCGCGAGGTCGATCTCCGAACCGCCTTGGTACCCTCCAACGATTATGGTTTTTATACCCAGGGTTTCTTCGAGCAAACGCGGAAAGTAATGACCGGTCGTTCCCGTGCCAGTGCTACCACAGCGCGGCGGCTCTTTGGCATTGCGCAGATCGTCGATGGTTTTGAACGGCGCATCCGTGCGAATGAAATGCAGGACGTCGTTCTGTTCCGGTGAGCCGATCCAGGTAAATTTGGCCCAGTCGAACTTAACTTCGGGCCGAGCAACGAGTTGATCGAAATAGAGCGCTGGATTGAATGCGCCGAGCGTCAAACCATCGGGCTTCGCGATGCCATAGACATAGTTCGCGGCGACAACTCCGCCCGCCCCCGGCATGTTCTGCACGACCACGACGGGACTGCCCGGAATGTGCTTGCCGATATGTTGCGCCATCAGGCGCGCCCAAAGATCATAGCCGCCGCCGCTCGATGAACCGACAACAACACGAATGGTTTTGCCTTGGAAGTAATTTGATTCGGCGGCGCCGCTCAAGGCCGCATTCGATAAAACCAAGCCCGCGATGAGCACGCTCACCGACACGGCCAGTAACTTCTTCACTCGCGACATTAACTCTGCTGTCATGATGACTCCGTCGACTGTTTTGTTAAGCTCAACACCATCTTAGGCAAAATGGTTCTCACCTCGCCGCTTCGAGGAAACTCAGGACAGGCGCGGGAACGGGCGAGGGAGCCTTCGCGCAAGTCACCAGACTGCACCTCGCCCGCTTACAGGAGAGGCTACGTCTGAGCCTTACATGCCGATCAATTTTT
>JBIOXP010000270.1:0-3699 GCA_044869705.1 Binatia bacterium
TTTGCTTTTCGACCTCGAGCTCGTAAAGTCGCGACTTCAAAATCTTCATCGCCATCGCGCGGTTTTTGTGCTGCGAGCGCTCGTTTTGACAAGCGACGACGATGCCGGTGGGAAGATGGGTCAAACGCACGGCGGAATCGGTCTTGTTGACGTGCTGCCCGCCGGCTCCGCTGGAGCGGTAGGTATCGACGCGCAAATCGGCTTCGTTTATTTCGATTTTGATATCGTCGTCCACTTCCGGATAGACGAAAACCGAGGCGAATGAAGTATGGCGCCGCGAGTTGGCGTCGAACGGCGAGATGCGCACGAGCCGGTGAATCCCGGCTTCGGCTTTCAAATAGCCATAGGCATAGTCGCCTTCCACCAAGAAGGTCACGCTTTTAACGCCCGCCTCTTCGCCGGGTTGATATTCGAGGATCTCTTTCCGATAACCACGCCGGTCGCACCAGCGCAGATACATGCGCAAAAGTATTTCGGCCCAATCCTGCGCCTCGGTGCCGCCGGCGCCGGGATGAAGATTGACGATGGCATTGCGCCGGTCGTCGGGACCGCCGAGCAATTGCTTGAGCTCGGTTTCCGCCATTTCTTTACCGACGGAGGCTACTTTTGC
Source organism: Binatia bacterium (assembly GCA_044869705.1). Lineage (GTDB taxonomy): Bacteria > Desulfobacterota > Binatia > UBA9968 > UBA9968 > DP-20. The sequence goes on from JBIOXP010000270.1 coordinate 611, forward strand.
TGCCGCTTCAGCGAGCGCGTCTTCGCTCTTTTCATCTTTGGCGACGTCAAGAAAAAACCTCGCCTCCTCGAGCTCGGCGCGATGCTTTGCCCAGGCATCGATCACCGCTTTGAGAGAAGATTGTTCCTTGAAGATCGCCTGAGCTTTTTCTGCGTCGTTCCAGAAATCCGGCTGGGAAGTGATCTGGTTCAGCTCCTCGATCCTTTTTTGCTTGCTTTCGACGTCAAAGACGCCTCCGCAGGAGATCGAGACGCTGTTCGAGGTGGGCTAACTGTTCTGCTGTTTCTTCCAACATTGCCTTTTCGCTTTCGAATGACCGCGCTTTTACCGGGTGGAATTATACCTTGATTACTCCGCGCTCACAAAGCTGGCGATAGATTCTTTTTTCCAGGCGGCGCATGGCTCGCGCTTCCCGCGCCGAGCGTTCGTGATCATAACCCATCAGGTGAACGATGCCGTGAATCAATAACGTAACCAGTTCCTGCTCAGAGCTATATCCGCGAGCCTTTGCTTGTTCGGCGGCTTTCTCGACGGAAACGACGACATCTCCAAGTAATCGCGTTTCCTTCGGTAGGATGCCGCCGACCGGAAACGACAAAACATCGGTGGCATAATCTTTCTTTCGATATCTGGCGTTGAGCTTTTGTATTTCGACATTGCCGATCAGAGCCAGACTGAGCTCGGCGTTTTTTTCTCCCACCAGCTCGAGGATTGTCAGCGCAATTTTTTTGATTTTGCGGCTTGGTAGTTTTTTGCCGGCGCCGCGCTGCACGATCTCGACAGGCATTTGTCAAATCTTAACGGTTTGCTCGAACCGTTGCGAATTCTAGGAGAGCGACCGCCGGTCCCTTAACAGATTTAACGGATGTTGAAGATCTGCTGATAGGAAGCGATCAGATCGTTCAGATTGGGGCCGATAGAAGCGGGATTAACGAAGACGAAATCTTTCTTGTAAAGCTCCTGATGGCGCGGAATTTGTTTGATGCCCTTGCGCAGGGTGATGCGGGGAATTTGCTGCGCCAATACAGTTTGACCCTCCTCCGATAACATCCAGTCGATGAAAAGAATCGATCCATGCGGATGTGCGGCGCGGCGCATCAGCGCTAGTCCATTCGGTTCGGCCGGGTACGGCTCGAGCAGGCGGTAATCGATCGGCGCGCCCTTTTCTTTGTATTCTGTGGCGCGTCGGCCGCGCGCGGCGATGGCGAGCGCCGATTCACCAGCAAGCATGAGCTGCAGCCGCATAATGCTGCTGCCTCCCGGGATGTGGAGTTGCTGGCGCGCCAAGGCTTTCATGTACTCGAGCCCTCTGGCTTTACCCATGCCGTCGAGCATTACCGAGTACCACGCGTACTCGTCGCTGCCGAAATTCATTTTGCCCTTCCACTTCGGTTGCAGCAGGTCTTGATAACTGCGCGGCGCCTCGTCCGGAGAAACCAAATTCGTGTTCAAGGCGAGCACCAGCGGCGTTACTTCAGTGGATGACCAAAACCCCTGCGGATCGAAGGAACCGACCGGGAAAGCCTTCAACTCGGGCGAAAGGTACGCTGCGGAATAATTTTTTTGTTTTAGCTCCCACATTTCCATGGGCGCGGAGGCAACGACATCGACTGCATAGTGACCGGCCCGCGCTTCGGTTTCGATTTTGGGCAGCACCGAAGATTGCGAAACACGGTTGGTGCGAATTTTGACGTAGGGAAATGTTTTTTCGAACGCGCCGACGATTTTTGGAAAATCGGTAAGGCTCATCGAGGTATACCAGATTACTTCGCCTTCTTTGCGGGCGCCCTCTTCAAGCATGGTTTTGCGCTGTACGGCTGGGAGACTACGGATACTCTTCGCCACGTCTTCAAGGCTGGCGCACTGGCCAGAACCGGCGCTGACGGTCCAAGCACAAAGGCCGATTTGCAGCGCTAACAGAATTCGCTTTGAGCGCATCAATTTCCCTTTGGATGGCTTCGTCTAACATCGCGAGGATGTCTGGTCAAGCTCATACAAGTACGTAAGCCCGCCGCATTATTACATTTAATTGACTTGCCGGAGTCGATTTGTTACTAAAACTGGAATCCGTTCGAGGAGGAAGAGATGACGTATATTATTGCCGAGCCGTGCATCGACACCAAGGACACAGCTTGCGTCGACGTGTGTCCGGTCGACTGCATTCATCCCACCAAAAACGAAACCGAAGAGTTCGAAAAAGAAAAAATGCTTTACATCGATCCGGAAGAATGCATCGATTGCGGTGCCTGCGAGCCTGTCTGTCCGGTGGAGGCAATTTTTGAGGAAGCGGCGACACCCGATAAGTGGAAAAATTTCATTCAAATCAATGCCGATTGGTATAAGGCGAAAAAAGGCTAGTTGTAAGCGCACCAGAGGCGGTTTCCGCAGAGGGCTGGGGTAGACTCCTCGGCCCTTTGCATTTTATGGCTTTTGATTGACTCTCATCTCATCGCCGTTATAGGAAGTTCACATGGTCTTAGTTCTGAAAAACGAGCAGATGGAAAACTTGCTGCCGATGACGGAAGAAATCGATGCCATCGAGCAGGCCTTCCGTGAGCTCGGTCAAGGTAAGGCGATGAACGCGCCAAGGGCGCGGCTTAGAACCCCGTGGAAAGAAGAGGGCGGGCAATATTATTTCAACAACATCATGGGACTCGTGCCGGGCGTGAAATCGATGGCGCTCAGAATTGATTCAAGCTTTTCGAAAGAGGTTCAGATCGGCGGTAGCAAGCGGCGGGTTTATCCCGGCGACTTTATCGGTCTCGTCATGCTCTTCGACATGGACACCTGCGATATCCTGGCGCTCATGGATGATCATTTTATCTCAACCCTGCGAGTGGGCGCGACCAGTGCCGTAGCCAGCAAGTATCTCGCGCGCTCGGACGCTGAAGTCATGGGCCTTCTCGGCTCCGGCGAGCAAGCCAAAACTCAAGTCACTGCGCACGCAGCGGTGCGACCGCTGAAAAAGGTCAAAGTGTACAGCCCGACAAAAGAAAACCGCGAGCGCTTCGCCAAAGAAATGAGCCAGGAAACCGGGATTGAAGTCGTGCCGGTTGCGTCAGCAGAAGAAGCGATTCGCGGCAGTGACA
>JBIOXP010000271.1:0-20124 GCA_044869705.1 Binatia bacterium
GACGTGGACATGGCGATGAGAGCCATAATGGCGCCAGTGAGAAAACTGAAATTCATCGCCTGGACAAACACCGCCGCGTTTCGCTATTACAGCGGCGATCCGGGAGCAACACCCACGCCGGCGAACCCGGCGGTGTTTGTCCAGGCGATGAATTTCAGTTTTCTCACTGGCGCCATTATGGCTCTCATCGCCATGTCCACGTCCGCGATGCGCGGCAAAGGCGTGCCATCTCCGGTTTGACGATACGAAACCGGAATGCGAACGGACATCTGACCGTACATAATCTGACGAATCGATGACTCAATATGCGACATCGTGGACGAGCATGGTTAGGCGTTACGGTCTGGTCGCACTCGCGTTTCTTCACATCGGCGTAGGCCGCGGTTTGCACGGCACCTTTGGCGTCTTTTTCGTGGCGATGTTGGATGCCTTCGGCTGGTCACGGGCAGCAACGGCTGGAGTGATTTCACTGGCGATTATTTTTGAAGGCGCATGTTTGCCTTGGGCTGGAGGACTCATCGACCGCTTCGGCGGGCGCATAACGCTGATCTCGGGTGGTTTGGTGCTCGCGATAGGGCTGGGTTTCGCGTCGACAGTCTCCGCGCTATGGCAATTTTATTTCTGGATCGGCATTGTCAGCGCGTTAGGGATCGCACTGATCGGCATGGTGCCTCACGTCGCGATTATTTCGCGCGAGTTTCCCGAGCGGCGCGGCACCGCGCTCGGGATCGCTTGGGCCGGCGGAGGAGTCGGGATCGTCCTGCTCGTACCGGTGACCCAGCTAATGATCGATAAATGGGGCTGGTCGGCCGCTTACGCTGGATTGGCGGCGCTTACGGCATTCTTGGTCATTCCCGCCAGTACAGCTTTTTATGCCACGAAGTCTGAATCGAACGGCAAAAGAATCAGTGCATGAGAAAACGTCAGCCAGGAAAACACGAGGCACCGATTGGACGGTCAAGCGGGCGCTGACCAATTCCGCTTTTTGGTTGCTTTTCGTGGCGCGAACCTTGGCGAGTATGGGCAATCAAGTGATTGTCACGCATCAGATCGCCCATGCCGTTGACGTTGGGTACGCTAGGGTGTTCGCCGCATCTATTTTCGGTCTCATGGGCGTGATCAGCATCGGCGGTCGCATTCTGTTCGGCTATCTCGCCGATGTGATGAATCGCCAAATGGTTTTTACCTGGGTGCAAATCATCTCAGCGGTCGGAATCTTCGCGTTGCTGTCCATGCATGATGCGACAGCGCCCTGGTTGCTCTATACGTATGCGGTTTGTTACGGACTCGGACAGGGGTCCCGCGCTTTAGTTCTGTCGGCGATTTCGGCCGATATTTTTCACGGCAAGCACTTTGGCGCGATCTTCGGCTATTTCACTTTCAGCATCGGACTCGGCGGAGCCATTGGCGCGTGGCTTGGCGGCTTTCTCTACGATGTTACAAAAAGTTACGCAGTTCCGTTCTGGGTCTCGCTTGCATGTCTCGTGGTTTCCGTGTTTATCGTCTGGGCGAGCGCGCGCGTTGTCGAATCACAAACTATCACCGTCGAAAGGGATTAGGAGATGATCCAACTCTATACCTGGGGAACACCCAACGGGAAGAAAGTTTCGATCATGTTGGAAGAGATCGGCATGCCCTACGAAGTGCACCCGATCAATATCGGGCAGGGCGATCAGTTCAAACCGGAATATCTCGCGATCAACCCGAATAATAAAATTCCCTCGATCATCGATCCCGACGGTCCGGGCGGTAAACCCTTGACGCTGTTCGAATCGGGAGCGATCTTGATGTACTTGGCGGAAAAATCGGGCAAGCTCTGGCCGGCTGATCTGCGCCAGCGCTACACGGTCATTCAGTGGCTGATGTTTCAAATGGGCGGGGTGGGGCCCATGTTCGGTCAAGCGAATTATTTTTACCGGCTCGAGGAAAAAGTTCCTTTTGCCATCGAGCGGTTCCATAAAGAGGCTTTGCGGCTTTATGCCGTTTTGGAAAAGGCGCTTGGCAAAAGCGAATTTCTCGCCGGTGAATATTCGATCGCAGATATTGCGACCTACCCTTGGGTATGGCGCCATGAAATGCATCACGTGAAGCTCGAAGAGTTTCCCAGCGTAAAGCGCTGGTACGACAACATTTCCGAGCGGCCCGCGGTGCAGACCGGAATGCGGATTCCGAAGATATGAAACGGAAGCGGTGCAACCAGATTCTTCGCTAAGCTCGCTAATCAGGATGACACTCAGGATGTCATCCTGAACAAAGTAAGGATCTGCTTTCGCCTTCCATTTTCACGAGAGGGGAAAATCATGGCCAAAGCGCAGAGAATCGAAAAACCCCGTGCCGAGTGGGGCTCGGATGTTGTTGTCGATCTCCTGAAAGCATTCGAGATTGAGTACATTGCGATCAATCCCGGTGCAACTTTTCGCGGCTTGCACGATTCACTGGTCAATTATGGCGGTAATCACGCGCCCGAAATCATCCTGTGCACTCATGAGGAGATTGCGGTCGCTCTGGCGCACGGCTATGCGCGCGCCAAAGGAAAACCCATGGCCGCCGCGGTGCACAACGTCGTCGGTTTACAACATGCTTCGATGGCCATTTATAATGCCTGGGCGGATCGCTTGCCGGTGATCGTGCTCGGCGGCACCGGCCCTATGGATTCGGCAAATCGCCGCCCGTGGATCGATTGGGTGCACACCGCGTTGGTACAGGGGAATTTAGTCCGCGACTTCGTTAAATGGGACGATCAGCCGGCGAGTGTCGAAGCGGTGCCGGATTCGTTCATTCGCGCCTATCGGCTGGCGACTACCGATCCGCAAGGACCGGTCTATATCTGTTACGACGGAGATGTGCAGGAAAAGCAGCTTGATCACGAAGTCAGTTTTCCCTCCCTGGAACGATATCCTGCTGCGTTGCCGTTACAAGCGCCCGAAGAAGGATTCGAGAATACTATCCGTTGGTTACTGGAAGCCAAGCGGCCGGTGATCGTAGCCGACTGGGTGGGCCGGAGAGAAGCCGGATTCGTCACGCTCCGCGAGTTAGCCGAACTGCTCGCAGCGCCGGTCCTCGATCAGTTTGGCCGGTTCAATTTTCCCGTGCAGCATCCGCTCAATTTGACCGGCCACAGCGATAAGGTTATTCCGCAATCCGACTTGATTCTTGTGCTGGACGTTCCTGATCTCGAGGGCGCGACCACGCGCAGAGCGCAGGAGAGAGGCAACCGCCGCGCGACACCTTTGATCCCGGCTGCAGCCAAAGTGATCAATGTTGGTCTGGATGATTTACTGGTGCGCGCCTGGGCGACGGATTTCAACAAGCTGCGCGAGGCAGATCTGATGATCACTGCGGATACGTCGGTCTTCCTGCCCGAATTGGTACGACGACTAAGAGCAGAGAAACGACTTGCTGAGTCCAAAGACGAGATCACAAAGCGCCGCGCTGACTGGCAAAAATGTTACAGTGAAAAGAAAGCCGCGCTGGAAAAAGAGTTGACCACGAAATGGGATGAAAAGCCGATTTCGATGACACGGATCTATGCCGAGTTAAGCGAAGCGCTCAAGGGCGAAGATTGGGTGCTGACGAACGGCAGTTCCCAAGGCAAGGAAAACTTTTATCTGCCGGCGACGAAGTTCAATCAAATCCTCGGCAAGTACAAGGGCGGCGGCTTGGGTTACGGCATGCCTGCCTCGCTCGGCGCCGCACTGGCGCATAAAGGTTCGGATAAGGTCTGCGTCAATCTTCAGCCCGACGGCGATCTGCTCTTTACGGTGAGCTCGATCTGGACGGCGGTGCATCATCAGATTCCACTGCTCAGCGTTGTTTGCAGCAACCGTTCGTATTTCAACGACGAAGAGCATCAGGAGCGGATCGCGCTTCAGCGCAACCGTCCAGTGGAAAACAAAACAATAGGCATTCGGATCGAAAACCCGAACGTCGACTTCGGCGCCATGGCGCGGACGTACGATTGCTGGGGCGCCGGTCCAATCATCGAACCTAAAGATCTGATGAAGACATTTCGCGAGGCAGTCAAAATAGTAAAAAGCGGCAAGCCGGCGTTGATCGATGTGGTGTGCCAGATGAGATAAAGCAGATTGGATTCGTTAATGCTGCAGAGACCCCGTTTGACAAATGGCTGTGGCCGCGAAGCTGATCGCGCCGGAAATCGAGTGTGAGCCTCAAACCCCTCCTGTTGATCTTGGCCGGCATCATCATTGGTGTCCCACTCGGATGGTTTCTCAGAGTAAAAGCGTCGCCTGAGACAAGCGCATTTCCGACCGCGAAAGCGAGCGCTTATACATCTTTGTCGAATGAGGAACTCAAAAGCCGATCGATTCAACTGGTGGCAGCGATTCGCGGTCTGACGCGTTCTTTTTACGAAGAAGACAACCGGATGCGAGTGGCCGCCGATGAAAAAACTGTCGGGGTCAAATCGCAAGCCGAGCAGCAAAGAATCCGCAAAGCTTGGATCGAAGACAGCGCCCGTTTGCATGACACATTTATGCAGCGCTATAAGGACAAGTTTTGGGCGGACGCCGTGCTCTTGCGCCAAGCGATTATCGGTCGCGTCGGTTCGGTGCCTGGAGCGCAGAATGCAATCCTATTTGAACAGCCGACGAACATTCTCGGCGTTGAACAGGTCGCCAATAGTCTCGAACTGTTGGAAAAATCGCTCCCGAAAGCAGCTAAAAACACTTAAACGTGAGTAGCGCATGATCGAGCCGGAAGAGTTTCGCAAGTTTGAGCTTGCCGGTTGGGAAGAAATCCCGAACCAGTATCACGAAGCCTTCGGCGACCTCACCAGTCAGGCGATCGAACCGCTGCTGGATGCAGCCCGGGTCAGGAAGGGAACCAAGCTGCTCGACATCGCCTGCGGGCCAGGTTACGTCTCGGCGCTGGCCGCCAAACGCGGAGCCATTGTGCTTGGCGTCGATTTCTCCAATTCGATGCTGGAACAGGCAAAGCGGCTCCATCCCGAGATTGATTTTCGCGAAGGCGATGCGCAGCAACTCCCTTTGGGCGGCGGGTTATTCGATGCCGTAGCGATGAATTTTGGGATTCTTCATTTGGGGCAGCCGGAAAAAGCGTTATTGGAGGCTTATCGGGTGCTGCGGTCGGAAGGGCGCTTTGCATTTTCGGTATGGTGCAATCCGAAGGAGACAATCGGTTTCGGAATCGTTCTGCGCGCCGTCGAAGCCCACGGCGAGCCGCGCGTCGCCCTGCCGGAAGGTCCGCCGTTTTTTCGCTATAGCAATCCGGAAGAATGCATCGCGGGTTTGGCTGCCGCAGGCTTCGAGTCGCCCGTGGTCAAAAAAATTTCCCAAACTTGGCGCTTACCCGCAGGCGACGGCCTTTTTGATTCCATGAAAAACAGTACTGTGCGAACCGCCGGATTGCTGCGAGCGCAAAAACCGACGGTCCTGGAGAAAATCCGCGAAGCCATGCGCATCGAAGTGGCAAAATATACCCGCCGCGAGATTGTCGAATTGCCGATGCCGGCGCTTATCGCTTCAGGGGTGAAGCCATAAAGAACTCAGTGCCAGGTCCAAGTAAAACTATCAACGACTCATCAGGCTTTTTTTACCACTCAGAACTCATCACTGATTACGGTCCGTGGTGAGTGGCGAGGGGACTCGAATCGGCGAGTTCGATCATTTTTCGCGCCAGTGTTTCGGTGAGTTCGTATCGGCGATCGCGGCATTGCGGATTGTCCCAGAGATTACTCAATTCGTCCGGATCTTCGCCGAAATCATAGAGCTCTCCCCATTGGACGCTGTCGTAGAGAGTCAAACGGAAATCCCGGGTAATGAGGCTGCGCGCGCGAAAATTATTCTCGAGTCCCATATAGCCGCGCCGCTGATGTTCTTCGATGATCAGCGAATCATGGCCGGTATCTTTGCCGCGCAAAGCGGGTAAGAGACTGATTCCTTGCATGCCATTATGCCCCTCGAGACCGGCGCGGCTCAGGATTGTTCTCGCGATGTCTAAGGTGCCGCAAAGGCCGCTGTTCACATAGCCGTTGGATTCCGATTCCGGGTCACTCCATATAAAGGGCACGCGCACTAAACCGCGGTAATGCAGCGCACCTTTAAGTAATAACCGGTGATCGCCCATGAAATCGCCGTGATCGCTCGTGAAGATAATGACGGTGTCTTGATCGAGCCGAAGCATTTTCAACCAACCCAAGATACTACCGATCGCATCATCGATCATTGAGATCATGCCGTAGGTCAGCGCAATCGCCTCGCGCGCCTCACGCTCGGTAATGGCAAATGTACGTTGACCATCTTTGTTGGCAGCGTTTTGCTTTCGTTCCTCGTACAGGGCCTGTAAATGGGGCGGAATCGGCCGCTCCGCGGAGTTGAAAGATCGTGGCAGTGTAATGGCCGTCGGGTCATACATGTCCCAATAACGCCCCGGAGGCGTAAATGGATGATGCGGGTCGGGAAACGAGCATTGCAGGAAGAAGGGCCGGCTCCGATCGGTGCGCGCATAATTTTCCAAATACATCATCGTGCGTTCGCCAACGTATGCGGTTGGATAGAGCTCTTCGGGCACTCGCGTGCGCCAGGCTTGTGGAGCAACGTAGTCGTTCCCCGGCAATTGATTTCCAGCGCCGCGAAGCGAGTCGGCATCGGCGCAGCGTTGCTTTAGCCAGCGGTCGTAATGACCGACGACTTGATCGCCGTGGCCAATCGCCAACTCCACATGGTCAAACCCGTAGTACGGAAGCGCGAGCTCGAAATCCGCATCGTTTATCCAGGTTGAGCGCAGCTCTTGGTCGTAGCGGCCGTGAGATAGCCAACTCTGATCGGCTTCGCGCAAATGCGGCGGCGGCGCGGTTTTGGCTGGATCGGCAACGGGCATTCCGATCGTGGGTAGACTGCCGCTGATGCTTTGCAAATGACACTTCCCGATCAGCGCAGTACGATAACCGGCAGCGCGCATGATCTCGACGAACGTTGTCGCACTGAGTGATAATGGAATGCCATTCTGCCGGGCACCATGTAAAGACGGCATTCTGCCGGTCATCAGCGTCGCCCGATTGGGCATACAGATCGGTGTCGCTACATAAAAACGATCAAATCGGGTACCGGTACTTGCCAGCCGATCGATATTCGTGGTTCGGACGGTTGGGTTGCCATAACAGCCGAGATGATCGGCGCGGTGCTGATCGGTGATGAACAAAAGAAAATTCGGTCTTGATGGACTTTCCATATGCGGTCAGGCTCTCCCTCTCGGCAATTAACTAGCACAGCCGTTTGTAGGTGTGCTACCCTAAGCGCCTCCGTTCACTAGATTGCCGGATAACAACTCTAAGCGGTGATAAACGACTTTGTTGAATACTGGGCCGCCGCGAAGCTATTGCTCGCCAGCGGCAATCCTTATTCGCCGACCGAATTGCTATCAATGGAGAAATCGGTTGGGTGGTCGAACTCGGAGGTGCTGGTCATGTGGAACCCGCCTTGGACTCTGCCGCTTATCTTGCCGTTGGGGATGCTTGACTACGATACGGCGCAATTGCTCTGGTTTCTGTTCCATAGCTTGATCATTTTTGTCGGCGCGCAAATCCTGTGGCAGTTCTACGCGGGCGAACCGAACAAGGCCCGTTCTGGTTTATTGTCAGTGCTCATTTTTCCACCAGTCTACTTCGCGCTGTTACTGGGACAAATCGGACCGGTGATCTTGCTGGGCATTATCGGGTTGCTTTTTTTCATCCAACGAAAATCGTGGTTTTTTGCCGGCGCCAGTTTGAGCCTCGTTTCGATCAAGCCCCACATCTCGTATCTACTCTGGATCGTAGTCGTTCTCTGGGTCGTTAGAGAAAAAATTTGGCGTCTCGCCTTGGGCGCAACCGTCGCCGTATCGCTCCTCGTGTTGACTCCTCTATGGTGGAATGCCGCGATCTATACCCGGTACGCGGAACTCTTGAGCAGTCATGCCGTCGTGCAGCCCAGTGAATGGGCAACACCAACGTTGGGCACTGCGTTAGGCGTATTACTCAGCGATCCGAACGGCCCGATGCGCTGGCTGCCATCGGTTGTCGGAGCACTTTGGCTTATCTGGTACTGGTCGGTTCGCCGCGCGGGATGGAACTGGATTTTCGAGACGCCGCTAGTTCTTCTCGCATCCGTCGTCACTGCGAGCTTTGCCTGGACCTTCGATCATGTAATTTTGTTACCGGCAGTACTGCAGTCCGCTGGATGGATCGCAAACGAAAGTTTTTCGCGACAGCAACGCTTTATAACGATCGGATTGTATTTGATTTTCGCGGCGGCACTGGTGATCGGCAAAACGATCGTTGTCAATGATTTTTGGTATTTCTGGTTCGCGCCGATGCTTCTGCTTCTCTATTCATACGTGCGCAGACAGGTTCGCGTCGGTCCAGAGTGTGCTTAGAAAAATGCCAAGGTCCTCATTTCGATGCTTTCACGCGGCGGAGCATCGGGCGGGCTCGTAGGATCGTCAAAAGCCGAATGAGCCGTCCAACGAGCGCGGCCGTCCTTGGCCGAATCGAATGTCTTGAAGACGACCGCTTCATCTCTGCGCATTCTCGGGAAGTAGTACCAGCGGTGCTGCGGATTGTAGGCGCAATGATATACCTCGCCGACCCGGTCCGGGTAGACGCGTGAGCTTGGAAATAACTCTTTTGTTCCGATACTTCTTGCATCAGCGATCGCCAAGGGCTCTCGTTCGACCGGATGGCGAATGGGCCGCCAGACCTGCACGACCGCAAAGCGACGCTGCAAAAGCTCATCGGCTTCATCGGGAAGCAGATCGCGTACGCGTTGTGGCCCCGACCACTCGGTATAGTCGTTGTGGGCATTGCGCACCGGGCCGCTGATCTGTTTGGCTTCGCGCGTCGCGGTGTCGGCGGAACGAAGCGTGTGATCGAAGACCAAGACGCGGTGGGCGCCTGTGGTTTGTTTTACCAGTTGCTCGATTTCCGCATAGTAAACCGCCCGCACTTCGGCTTCGTCGTAGAAGTCCTTCACCTTCGTGTGGTGCCGGACGAAGATGAAGCCTTCTCGCTCGAGGGAAAGCTCATTCGCAATCGCGCGGCCGTCGTAGATTGGCACCTGATGCTCTTGATATTTTCCGGTGCGCTTTTTGTCAGCTTCGAAGGTGTTAATGCCGCCGTAGCTCGCCGGCTTTTCACCGATGTCGACAGAATAGTTGATCAGCGCTTGAAAGACCGAGCGCGTTTGGTTGACGGGTTCGGCTTGCGACATGGATTCTCCGCTCATTTTACCTAATGACTCCGCTCAATCGTTGGCAACATTTCACAGGGCGTCTGGCGTGGGCCGAGGCTTTCGTAATATCCGTTTGTTTCGGGGATATAACGGCCTTGGTTAAAATCACCGCCCTTTTGGCTTCGGATAATTACGGCGACGGTGCGTTCACCGACCGTCAACTCGGTGTGAATTTCATACGGTTTCACCAAGTCGATCTCTCCCGGGCCGACGAGCACATTGCTGGCCTCGCGAATCTCGGCGTGATCCGGCTTCGAGCCGTCATCGAGGCGGTCATAGCGGATCACGCGTTCGCGGCCGTCGAGCACGCCGTAAAGCGTGTAGATGTGCGCATGATCGTGAATACGTGCGCGCTGGCCGTGCCGCGCTTCTCCCTTGGTGAGACCGTTAATGGCAAAACCGTAATCCGGATCTTCGTAAAACAGTAGGTTTTCCGCGCGGCCGTTTGCCGGCACGCAATCCGGCCAGCTTTTCGAGGTGCCGATCACTTCGGGGTCGGCGAGCAATTCCGCCAGGATCGGCCGCAGCGCATTCCAGCGTTTGTCGAGATCGGACTCTTGGGCGAAAAGCGCCCGCGTTTGGCGGATGAATCGCTCCATCGCGTTTTCCTTAAGTGCTTGAGATGACGATTTCGTTTCGATCTGCGTCTCCATATTTCCTCCTATACTTCTGGTTACCGGGCCGCAGCAGTCTCCGGCGTTGTGCCAGCAACGAGAAACTCACCTGCGGCGTAAAAACGCGCGCAGTTGTCCCAAAGAATTTTGCGTTTCTCTTCGTCCGACAAGGAAAGAGTCAAAAAGCTTTCTACGGCGTGGGGATATTTGGAATCGCCGTGCGGATAATCTGTAGAGAAGACCAGCTGGTCACAGCCAAATTCCTCGATGGTATGGCGCGCCGGCGCTTCATCGGGTTCAACGGAAATAAAGCACTGGCGTTTGAAGTACGCGCTCGGCGGCATTTTCAAATCGGACATAAAGAGGTCGCCCTCGCGCTCGTACCCCTCGTCGAGGCGCCAAAGCAGCCACGGCAGCCAAGAGCAATTGGCTTCGAGAAAAGCGACTTTGATTTCGGGATGTCTTTCGAGTATGCCGCCGCCAATGAAGCTGCCTAGGCCGAGCATTTGCTCAAACGGTTGCGCATAAACCCGGCGCAACCCGAAGTTCGGCTCGAAATTCTCGGCGCACTGGCGCGAGCGCGACGCGGATGCTTCGTGAAATCCGAGCGGCAACTTGAGCTCTTCGAGCAGATTCCAGAGCGGCTCGTAATAGGGATCGTACCAGTTCTTGCCATTCACGATATTGGAACGGAAAAACACCGATCGAAAGCCATACTCCTCGGCGACTCGGCGCGTTTCACTGAGCGCGTCGCTGATGTCATAGACCGAAATCATGCCGGCGCCGAGCAGGCGCTTCGGATCGGCCCTGCAAAAATCGTGAAGCCAATCGTTATAAGCACGCGCCATGGCCGCAGCGAAACGCGGGTCTTGATCGGGAAAAGTAAGGATGCCGAGACCGCGCGTCGGAAACAGAACGGCAACGTCTATGCCCTCGGTGTCCATCGCTTCGAGCTGAACTTCACCCGTCCAGCCGCGCTCAGCGTGATTTCGGTAGATGTCCTGGTTTTTGTGGTAATTACGCCCGCGGTGCGGCGTCCCGCCCGTACGCCGCGAATCTTTCGGTACGGCGGGAAAAATCGTGCCGAGGTCGCGGACGTTCTCTGAAGTTCTTCCACGAGGCGCGTGCGCGCGAAATTCCGGGTCGATGTAGCGCTCCCACAGATCCGGCGGTTCCATGATGTGCATGTCGCTGTCGAAGATCTTGAAACCGTGTTTTGCCATTGCGCTTGCCCCTGTTTGCCAGAAGCGTAATGCCGCTCAAGGTTGCATGTCAAGCCAATCCGCCGAATTGACAACAGAAAGGATTCGTCACTAGACTCTCTTTTCGGACAGTTCAATATGGCACTCACTCTGGCTTTGCACCAGGTTAGGGATCTGATGCTGGGTGACAAACACCAGCTCGATGAGCACTTGCTGATCGTCGATGTCGATGACTTGCGGCGCACGGTTCTGGAGGATAGCGCGTTTGACTCGGTCGAGTTCGAGATTGCATACCCTGGAGAGAGTTGCCGCGCCGGCCCGATCTTCGACATCGTCGAGCCAAGAGCGAAAGCGCCGGGCGGGAGTCCCGACTGGCCGGGAATTCTCGGCCCGCCGCACACTGCGGGCTTCGGAACAACGCACGTGCTGCAAGGCAGTGCCGTCACGATGCTGCGCGAAGAGTCACCGGGAGAATCACGGGGAGTGACCGGCTATGTCCTGCAGATGAACGGAGAAGCCGGCGGCGCTTCATGCTATTCCAAGTTATGCCACTTGATCGTTATTCCGCATACGAAAAGGACGATATCTCGCCATACACGACACAAAGCTTACCGAATAGCGCAGCTGAGAGTTGCCGTGCGACTGGCGCAAATTGCCATCGACGCGCCGCCCACGGACATCCAGGTTTTAGATACTTTCACCGCTCCTGATCGCGCTTCACTCATGCGTGTCGCCTATGTCGGACAGATTTTTTCGCGCCAGAGAAAACCCGAGCCGGAGGAGCAAATTCTATATGGCGTCAATACCGAGGGAATGGTTCCTACGCTATTGCACCCGAACGAATGGCTTGACGGCGCGATAACGACTTCTTACCACACGTCGATCGGTGGCGCGGAAACCTATTTTTACCAGAATAATCCTGTCGTTGCGGAGCTCTATCGGCGGCATGATCGAGGCGAATTGAATTTTATCGGCACAGTGGCGATGATTGCGGCGGCGGACAACTTAGACCGAGAGCGCAACACCCAGTTTGCCGCTCACCTGGCGAAGTGGGCTCTGGGCGCGGACGCCGCGGTGCTGACGAAGTTTGGGGGCGGCGTGCCGCATAGCGATTTGGCCGAAACGGCGCGGTTGCTGGAACGGAACGGCATCAAGACCGCGGTTCAAGTGACGGATCTCGCCCGTGATCACCGGGTCGAATCGGCGCTGCTGTTTAATTTTCCTGAAGTCGATGCGATCGTGTGCATCGGCGGCAACGATACACGCTGGAAACTGCGGCGGGTAGAGCGCGTAATTGCGCCAAACAGCGCGATGGCGGAATTGCTCGGGGAACCGCTGGAGATCGATGCGCTCAATATCGTCGGAGTCGCTAACCAACAAGGCGCGTCGCGTCTACGCTCTGTCGTTTATTGATAACCGGCGTAAAGGCGCAGCCTGCTGCGCCCGGTTCTGCCGAGCTAGAAACTTGGAGGAAACATGCGGGTGGTTCATTACCTGAATCAATTTTTCGGCGGCCTCGGCGGTGAAGAACAAGCATCCGCGCCGCTGGAGATCCGAAACGGCGCGATCGGACCGGGCAAGCGGCTGGAGCAATTGCTCGGCAGCGAGGCGCAAATCGTATTGACGCTCGTCTGTGGTGACAACTATGCCACTGAAAACCAAGAGCAGTTCCTTGCTTTAGCCATAAAAGAAATTCGCGCAGCTGGCGCCGAGCTGTTTGTTGCCGGTCCATGCTTCTTGGCCGGAAGATACGGCGTTGCCGCAGGTGCTTTGTGTAGAGCTGTACAATCGGAATTAGAAATTCCCGCTGTCACCGGCATGGCCCGCGAAAATCCTGGTGCCGATCTCTACCGCGAAAGTCTCTATATCATCGACAGCGGTGAAAGCGCCGCAAAAATGGGAGAGGTGTTGGCCCGGATGGCCCGGTTTGCTCAGAAACTCAGGCTAAACGAGGAAATTGGCTCGCCTACGGAAGAGGGCTACATTGCGCGCGGACTGATTCGTGATCAGTTCGTGGAGAAAACCGCGGCCGAGCGGCTCGTCGACATGCTCATGGCCAAAGCGAAGGGACAGCCATATGAATCGGAAATGCCGCCAGCAACCTTTGAACGTATAGCGATGCCCCCCGCTGTCAAGGATTTGCAAAAAGCCAAGCTCATGCTCGTGACCGACGGCGGCCTCGTGCCGAAGGGTAATCCCGATAGAATTCAAGGCTCGGCTGCCACCCGCTGGGGTTCCTACAGCATCAAGGATTGTGACGATTTGAAAGGCGAGGATTACGAAATCTCTCACGGCGGCTATGATCCGCAGTTTGTCCGTCAAGATCCCGATCGATTGCTGCCCCTGGACGCCGTTCGCGAGCTCGAAAACGAAGGAAGAATTGGCAAGCTGTGCGATGAATTCATTTCGACTTCCGGCCTGGCGAATCCGCTCTCGAATACACGCCGGATGGGTAGAGAGATCGCGGAGAAAGCCAAACGCCTCGGCGTCGATGCGATCATTCTCACATCGACGTGAGGCACCAGCACGCGCAGCGGCGCTGCGATCACCACGGAACTGGAGAAGGCAGGCATTCCCACCGTGCAAATCACTTCAGCTCTGCCGATTGCAAAAATGGTCAGCGGCAATCGCGTCGTGCTAGGAAACGGGATCGTGCAAGTTGTCGGCGACGCGAACGCTTCACCGGAAGAGGAGAAGAAGCTCCGGCGATGCTTGGTGGAGAAGGCGCTAGAGAGCTTATCGAGGGATGCCGAGTGACGCCCTATGCGCTGGCCATTCGCATGGATAATTGCGGGAAAGAGACGGCTGCTCGAGTCATGAATGTCGTTCGCAACAACTGGCTTCGGAGTACGAGCCTGGGGTCGGCTTCTTTGTTTTACGGACCGAGGGTTTGATTTCTTTGCTAATTTTTGGCAAAAGTCCGGCCGTTACCGCGCCGCTGCCGGACGTGTTTATCGGTCCTGAAACCGGTGCGAGCGAGAGAAATTGATAAATTTCACAGTGGAATCTTTTTTTTACGCGGTTCTCGGGCTTTGTGGCCTACTGCTGGGCTTGCAAACGCTCCTCTCTGCAATGCGATTCCTGAAACAGGATCGCGCAAAGCAATCGCAACCGGCGGCTCAGCAGTCTCTCCAAACGAACAGTGTCTCCAGGGCTGAAGGGCGGAAGCCCCATAAAAATTGGATGCCTCATATGCAGAGTTTGAGCGGCAGGATGGTTGCGACGTTCACTTGCATTGTCGCGATGCTCGGCTTGGTCACGATCGCCGTGGTGTATTTCACAGTGAAGTCGTCGCTGCGCTATCACGCTATTGAGCGGGCGCGGGTCACGGCCATAAACGTGAGTGACAGCGCGGCAGGATACATTTTAAAAAAAAATCCCAAGGGCATGCGGGAGCTGCTTCAGAAACGTACTAGACGTTCCGAGCTAGCCTATATTCTCATCCAAAATAACGCGAAAAAGATCTACGCGCACACCTTCGATGTACTCCCCGAGGAGCTAGAAAATGTCTCGTCGGAAGTGGGGGGTCAAGGCGAACGCTCGCTCCAACTCGGGGGAGCCGCGGTCATCGAAGTGAGCGTTCCCATTTTGGAGAGTCGGAGCGGTACGGTACGGATCGGAATATGGCAAAAAGAAATTGAGCGTGAGATCAGCCGAGCGATAACCCCGCTCATCAAGGCATTATCCCTTGTCGTAATGGGCGGGATTCTTTTGGCTATTTATTTGGCGTGGAATATCAACCGGCCCATCGTTCGGCTAGTACGGTCGGCGCAGAAAATCAGTAATGGGGATCTCGATGCGCCTTCCTTCGGCACGGCCGACAAGACCGAGTTTGGTGAGCTCGCGCGCGCACTCGAACGCATGCGATCGAGTATCAAGGCGGCATTGGCGCGACTGAGCGAGCATCAACAGTCGTAGCCTTCCGTCAGACGCATACCGTTGTCCTCATTTAGCGGCGTAGAGTTCTTTCACGAATCCGCTACTTTCCAGCTCCTGCAAAAAGCGGTTGTCGTAGAAATCCTTGGGATTAGCCGACGCCGCCTTGGGATGATCGGTGACCGACAACGCCGATCGGATCGCCTCATCCGTGACGTAAGGAATTTTCGGAAACAACGGGGCAAAACCTTTGTAGGCTTCCTCGATAATTTCCTGATCCTTGGTGGCTAGATATTTGCCTGCGGCGCGCTTTGAGAGATCGGGCTGCTCTATCGCCATCTTTAACCCGGCGAGAAACGCCTTGAGGAAACCCCGGATCGTCTCAGGATTCTGCTGCACGGCGGATCGCCGGACTGCGATTCCCATGAATGGATAAGCGAGCTTGAGAGAGCCAATGTTCACCAGCTCTTTATACCCGAGACGGCGCGCCATTAACGTCGTCGGCGGCGAGTGAACTGCGGCTTGCACAAGGCCCTGATGAAGCGCGGCTAGGGCATCCTCTTGTCTCGAGAAGTAGAGCACTTTTAAATCGTGCTGCGTCATTTTGTAGTGTCTGAGTAGAGCGATGGAAGCATGGTCGGACGATGCGCCTTTGGTGATCACGCCCAGTGTTTTTCCACGTAAATCGGTGACGTTCTTGATCTCGGGTCTGGCATAAAGTGAAAAAGCGTAGGTGGGCACCGGCATTCCGATATATATGATTTCAGCGCCGCTTAACATCGCATTGATCGCGGCACCGCCAGTCAAAGCGATGTCGACCGAACCCGAAAGAGCCGACTGTGTCAGTCTCACCCCACCGGGTATATAGACCGGCTTGATGTCGAGGCCATATTTTTGGTCGAGCTTGTGCTCCGGAATATCCCATAACGGTATTTGACCGCCGTTCAATTGCGGATATCCGACGCGGATCGTCGATGTCGCGGCGGCTGACATGGCGCGCGCAGGCGCGAGACACATCACTAAAAACAAAACGTAAATAGCTGGTCGTAAGTTTTTTCTCGTAAAATTATGCTGTCTCATGCAAATTTCCTATTTAGCACCTCGTCAAGGCATTTGGGTTAAAGTCACGCATCGCCGATCGGCAAGGTCATTGAAGTCTTCCCGGGGAATCTCCTCGAGTGCGAAGCGTCTCTGGCCGAATGGTGCTAAAAGGACTGCTTGGCTCTTCCGGTTGAAACTGTTGTTTCAGCGTCCCAGCAGAGCTGTTAACTGAACCAGTTCCTCATATCGGCTACCCCACTTTTCCGCATCCGGAACCAGCGTCTTGCGACTACCCACCTCGTCCGGTCCGCCCACCGCGAGCTCTTTAAGCGCCGGCCATCGGCGCTGTTTGAACGCGATCTCCTGACCCCTTTTGGAAAGCATAAAATCGACCAGCAACGCGGCGGCATGTGGGTGGCGTGAGTGCGATGACATCACGAAAGCGGAGACGGATTTCACCGGAATGAATGGTTCCGGAAAGACATAATCCACCGGCGCGCCCGCCTGGCGGAGAGCCACAGCCTCGTGATGATGGGCGTCGATCTGAATGGGAAACTCGCCGGCAGCCACGAGTTGGGATACCAAGGTGCGGCCTTTGCGGATATTCAACTGTTGCGCGCCCAAAGCTCGCACCATCTGCTTGCCTTTTTCATCGCCGTAATAATCCAGCAACGCGGCTATGTAGTCATCGGCATCCTGATCCATGCCCATCTTGTCTTTCCACCTGGCTTGCAAGAGATCGTCGATGCTTTTCGGTGCTTGCGCGCGGGTGGTTTGTTTGTTGTTGAAGAGATAAACCATGAGCGATGCCCACATGCCGTTGAAATAGCCCTCTTTGTCGTAGAATCCCGGCCTAAGCCCGCGCCGATATGGCGACTCATAACGGCCTACAGCGCCGGCTTTTTTGAGCGTATAAAGCGCGGAGCTCCGAATATTCAATGTATCAAAATTGTCTTTGCCCGCGCGACGCTCGGTGAGGATGCGATTGAGCAGACTCTGCGGCCCGCCGGTGAGAATCTCGACGTGAAGGAACGGGTATTCCGCTTCGAACCCGGCGGTGAACTGCCGCAGGTCCTCACGGTTCATGGGTGCATACCAGATGACGTTTTTCTCGTTTCTCGCTTCCTTGATTAGAGCGGCTTCCCGCTCAGCCGCCGGCAATCGATTGATTCTCGTGAGCGTCTCTTCTGGAGTTGCGGCGGTGGCGCAAGCATTGGACTGTGCAAGGTGAAACACAACAACCAATATGGTCCAAAGCTCGATCCGCCGGTTCATCATTCGTCTCCCGCCAATTAAATCGGCTTACCGAGCCGATAGTTCTTGCCGGCCAAGCGACCGACCGGCATAAGTTCAGGATCAAGATGAGCGGCCAACGCTTCGCCCACAAAGAGATGTAATCCTTCGGTGCAAAAATCATTGACGACGCGGCATTCCACGCTTGCGTGGCAGCCGGTCACCAGGGGCGCTTGCACCCGCGTTGCCGGCATTGCTGTCAGGCCCAGAGCAACAAATTTGTCGTCCACTTCGCGTCCGGAGAGATCACGGCTTTTGTCAACGGCCTGCAACTGATTCTCCGAACAGACGTTGAGGACGAATTCGCCGCTTTTCTGAATCATTTCGCGGCTGAAATTCTTATCCTGAATGCCGATGAGCAGTAGCGGTGGCGCATCGCTGATGCCGAGGGCGCGAAATGCGAACTGGACGTTGCGCTTGCCTCCATACGCGGTGGAAATCAGATACAAGCCGGTTGGCGTCACTCGATAGGCTTGCGCTAGCGGGATTTCTTGTAGCATGTCGTCTCCAAAGATCTATCCGGAGGGAACACCGAGATTTTTGTACCAAGCCTCACTATCGGCGAATTGTCCTTGGCGGGCGAAGTAATCTTGATCCCGCCCAGACCGTTTCAGCTCAAGCAGCAGTTCGCGGGCGGCCGTGACAGCGGCCACGGGAACGCTCGACGGCATCAGTGCGATGCGATAGCCCATATCGATAAACTCGAACGCACTCGTGCGCGCTCTCGGCCACATTGTGACCGAAGGCGCCGGCGCGGTCGCGCCAATGCGGCGAAATTCCTCTATGTCATTAAGTTGCACGCCGACCGCATCGGCTCCAGCTTCGACGTATGCTGCCAACCTTTCTTGAACCTGGTTTAATGATTCCTTTGGACGGGCGTCGCAGCGCGCGACCAGAACAAGGGTTTCGTCTTTGCGCGCATCCACGCCAGCCTTGATTCGTTCGACCATCAGTTGCCGAGAGGCGATGGTCAGGGATTCGGCGGGCGTGCCATACTCATTGAGTAAAGCGTCTTCGAAGCGCAGCGCGGCCGCTCCGGCCCGCTCGTAGAATTTTACCGCTCGCGCCAAAGCTTCGCTCTCGATACACGCCGGGCCACCATCGACGATCAGCGGTATCTCGGTGGCTTCCGCGATCTGTGCCGTGCGTTGAGCGATTTGTGTGACGCTCAAGAGGTTACGATCGGGCAGGCAAAAATTCTTATGAATCGCGTTGCCCGAGAGATGCACAGCAGCATAGCCGCAGTCTTGCGCCAGACGCGCAAACAATGCATCGGTCACACCGGGCGCGATAATACCGTTCGGGCCGCCGAGGATTTCGCGCAGCCGAGCGCGTTTTTGTCGATCGTTCATCGTGATTCTAGTCCATGCCGTCGGTGATGAACTGAATCACATAGCCCGCGGGATCATCCATGTAGGTGCCGCCCTGCCCAGCGTGACGCTCCTTCGCGGCGCCGCGATCGCCATGCGGAATTCCGAGTCGATCCAGGTGTGCCATCGCATCGCTCCATTTGTTACCCGGAACATAGAAAGCGATGTGTGGTCCCGGGACCTTGCGACTCATCACGAGCCCTTTCATTGAAAATGGCGCCGTCGTAAGGATCAGGGTCTGTCCGCTGGCCATCGTCAACATCGCCTGGCGTAGATCATCCCGCCGATGGACGAGTTGGAATCCGAGTACTCTCTGGTAAAAATCGACCGAAGTAGCAAGATCGGGCGCCTCCAGTTCGATGTAGCCGACGCCGGTCATCCGTGCGCTTTCATCCAGGGCTCGCCGGGGTTCCACAGGTGTAAATACCGCGTAGTGATTGCCTGCGGGATCGGTAAAGAACAGACACTGTTCAGCAAACGCGTAGGGATGGAGCACCGGATCGTCGTGCTTCGTTCCGAAGTCGGCTAAATCGCGCATCACCGAATCGAGACCCCGCGCTGTCGTGGTAAATGAGTACGTCGGGAGACCCCGCGCCAACGCGGGCGAGGGGCGTTCTTCGCTCTGCAGATAGACACCCATCCGCTTCCCGCCAATTTGAATGAAAGTGTGCGGCACTGCGCCGCGCTTGCGCTGGCGCGTGTTGAGCCCGTTTCGTTTGGTAATGACGCCGCCGAAGACGCGCACGTAAAATTCTTCGGCAAGCACGATATCGTCCACAGGAACGACAAAATGATCCAACGACTGAGCGAGATGAGGGACGTCCACGGTTGCTCCGTCCTTTAGGCCGGCTGATCAGCTTTGAGCTGCTTCATAAACCAATCGGCGATGTAAGTGCGTCGGTCAAATTTCTTTTGGCCGTGTCCGACGCCATCCACCATCGAGCGGTCGGGTGAGTTGACGGCGTTTTCGTATAAGTTAAGCGCGCCTCGTGGGTCCATCACTCGATCGTCGATGCTGTAACCGACAAGAAGAGGGCATTCGATGCGATTCGCGCGTCCAATCAGTGTAAATTCCTTGATCCTTTCGCGCGCGTCCTTGAGATCTTTTGCGCCCATGAGCCAGCGAAGCCGTTCTTGGATCGGCGGGTAGTAGTCGAAAATATCATCCAGCAGGTTGTAGGCGCCGCTCCAAACGGCGACCGCTTTGATTCTTTTTTCCGCGGTGACGGAGCGCGGACCGGAGTAGCTACCCATACTCGAACCGTGCAGTCCAATGCGCTCGGCGTCGACATCCGGGCGCGTCACCAAATAATCGATGACTGCTTTGGCGACGCGCTCGGAGTCGGGAGGCGCATAGAGCTTATGGTAGCGCAACGTGGCGCCATGCCCAGGCCCGTCGACGTCGATGAAAGACATACCGCGGCGCACGTATTGCCCGGCACCGCCAGCGTCGCAACCTCGCAGCCCGCCTTGTCGACCAGGA
>JBIOXP010000272.1:0-7910 GCA_044869705.1 Binatia bacterium
AGCGCGACAGCGCCGTTGTAGAGACTGGGATGGCGGACGACGATGCCAACCGCGGTGATCAGGTATGAAAGATAGATGGGATGGCGCACAAAGCCGTACGCGCCAGAGGTTTGAATCGGCCGCACTGAGGGCAACACGGCAAAGCTACGGCCCAAAAAGTGTACGGAAACTAAGGTCAGAAACGCTCCGGCGCTGCATATGACTCCGCCAACCGGAGCCCATGCAGAAGAAGCAATCGGTATCGGCTGGAAGGCAAAAATATAATTGAGGGATACGAGAGTTACAGCGACTTCCAAGGGATCTCGGGTCGTAAGCCGCGCTGGATGGCGCAGCGCAAACAAAACGGCACACTGAATGTTGAGCGCTATGTAAAGCCAGATCGGTGAATAAGCCTCATGCGCCGCGTGCTGCCACGTGAAGAGCGCGAGTCCGATGGAGACCGCGACCCAAAGGAAATCGATTTTCCGATTTACGACGTTGGACCAAACGGAGAATGAGAAAGCGTCAGGAATGGCAAAGTGAAGACAGGTTCGCCGCAAATCAGCGCTGGCGTCGGCTCGTTCGAGAGGCCTTGAAATCGGTCCATTGCCGGGAAGCGATGTAATCGCTTGTTCTGCTAGAGACGTAGTTGGGAGGGGAGATCGCCTGAAATCGTAAAAAAACTGAGTTCGCATCGGTCTCCAAGCAGCTTCACATCCGGATAGAAATCTTACGTCGATCCGGACTTTGCGAGACGGACCGCTTCTTGAATCTTCGGTACAATTTCCGGGCAATAATGCGCCGCGGTTTCCTGCAAACCGCGAGCGGCATCCTCATCGCAAAGAATCGTATAGCCCTCGAACAAAACGCCGCCCACCGAATAATCGATTCTCGTCGCTCTTTCCACCGCTTCGCGAGCGCTCGATCCATCGGGGATACGAGTACGCAGTCGGTCGTACTCTTCGGAGCCAAGTTTGATCAATATCTCCACCGGGCGGCCACCTTGCCAGAGGTACGCAATCAGAAAGCGTCGGCAGATGCAAGCAGGCGGTTCGGGGCTATTTTAAATACGCCACGATAACAGGTAGAATGGTTCTTCGGCTCAGGGCTAGGGTACCGCTTCAACAACCTCGAAAGAAAGGATTAGCTATGATTCGTCCTGCAACTGTAATGCTGGTGTCTTTTTTTGCGATCGCCGGTTGTACGAGCGGTTCGTACAGCGTGGCAAACCGCCCTCAGGAAGACCTCGGCGGCGGTTATTGTCATAAGCAATTGTCGCCCGTCGGCCCTTCGGATTTGGCGCGCCCGACGCAACCCAACGGAGATTACATCGACTACTATGGTCAATGCGACAGTCCGTCGATCGCTGAGCAGGTGCAAAAGCAAAAACGCTTCGAACAATTCCGGTTCGGCAAAGAATATATGGATGAAGGATGAGCTGAAGACACCGGATTGGAGAGCTGATCGCGGAGCTGCAGAGTAAAAGGTTCTTTGGATTGTGATTTAAACGCGGCGCCGCCTCTGGCTCTCGGTTAATCCTCGGGAGCCGCCGATATTTCCTCAGCTTACTCGGCCATAGCGGCGCCGATGAGCGGCTCAACTGTCCGCACGTAGTTTATTTTCCGGAAAGTCAAACTCTTCCAGGAAGGCGTGCTCGACTCCGTAGCGCACCAATTCCGATAAATCGAGTTTGCTCTCGTCCGCTTCGACTGCGTTAAAGCGCGCTTTGGTGGCCGGATGCGCGGGGACAAACAGCTGGCAGCAATCCTGATCGGGAATCGAGGATATCTCGAATGTGTCGATGTGCCTCGCCTGATTGATAATTTCTTGCTTGTCCATTCCGACCAAGGGCCGCAAGATCGGCAGGCGCGCCGCCTGTTGAATCACCGCCATATTATCCAAAGTCTGTGAAGCCACTTGGCCAAGACTCTCGCCGGTCACGAGGGCTTTGGCTCTTTCCTTTCGTGCAATCGCCTCGGCAATGCGCAGCATCATTCGACGGTAAAGCACCACTCGTAACGGTCGCGCCACGTTGGCAATAATCTGGCGCTGGATCTCGCCGAACGCGACCAAATAGAGACGCGATGAAAATTGATGTCGGTTAAGCCGTTGCACCAGGCGGCGCACCTTTTCCTGCGACGTCCTGTCCTGATACGGGACGCTATGAAAGTGAACAAAAACGATCCGGCAACCGCGCTGCATGATCCGATAAGCCGCCACCGGCGAATCGATGCCGCCCGAGATAAGGGCGACGACGCGCCCGCTCGACCCGACCGGCAGGCCGCCGGCTCCGGCAATTTTACCGAAACCGAAAAAAGCGTCGTGCGGCAGAATTTCCACGGTCACGGTAAATTCGGGATCTTCCAGATCGACTCGCGCACCTGATTTTTGCTGCACGGCGGCGCCGAGTTGACGATTGATCTCCGGCGATGCGAGCGGAAACGTTTTATCGCCCCGCTGCGTTTCAATGCGAAAGGATTCGAAGCTGTGGCCGTTGAGAGCCGTCAAAATACCACTGCGCAAAGCCTCGAGGTCCCGATCGACGCGCTCGACGAGAGAAAAATTAGCGACGCCGAAAACCCGGCTGATGCGCTCGATGAGATCTGCCGATGCAGGATGATTTTTGAAAGTAATCAAGATTCGCGCCGGCAGACTGCGAATCTCTTTGGGAGCGAAATCGCTGATCGCGGACAGCAAGTTTCGTTTGAGCAGCTCGGTAAAATATCGGCGGTTGCCCTTCTTCAATGCAATCTCATGATAGCGGATGAGCACCGAATCCATCAGCTACAGATAACAAATGAGCGCTGCTTTTGCATACCGGTACCCTGTGGTAGTATCCGTCATGAACAGGAGCGAAAACATGACGCGTTTTAAGAAGCTCGGCGATGCGATGCAGTTTGCGCCGGAGAAGATGAAAAAGAACTCGGTCTTCGAAACCGAGAGGTTCTTTTGCGATACTTACTGCTTCGAGCCGGGGCAGGAGCAAGCTCCGCACACCCACGCCGGGGAGGACAAAGTCTATTACGTTCTCGAGGGGCGAGGCTTTTTTAAGGTCGGTGATGAGGAACGCGAATTGGGGCCCGGAGAAATCGCCCTCGCGGCGGCAGGTGAAAATCACGGTGTCTCCAACCGTGGCCAGCATCGGTTGATAACTCTCGTGTTCATCACGCCGAAACCGCACCACTAGCCTCCATGACGTCCGACGAACAAGAAGTCGCGGCGGCAAATGATCGCTTTTACGGCGCGTTCGAAAGTCTCGACATCCACAAAATGGAAAGCGTTTGGGCTAGCGACAGCCAAATTCAGTGCGGCCATCCCGGCTGGCGCATTTTACGCGGCTGGAAACCGGTGATGGAAAGCTGGCGCCGCATATTCGAGAACACGCCGGCGATACGCTTTATGCTCACCGATCTTGCGATCGAGATCCGCGGCGATCTCGCCTGGGTCACACTCTACGAGAACCTCAATAGCTCTCTCGAAGGGCAAAACGTTGCGGCCACGATTCTAACCACCAATATTTTTCGCAAGGGAACCGATGGTTGGCGCATGATTCATCATCATGGCTCGTCAGTCGCCCAGGCCGCGCCCCGAGACGAGACGCCGAGCGTGCATTGATCCTGAAAAAATTGGGCATATGACCGCTCTCAATGGAAAAGTTGCGCTGGTGACAGGCGCGGGTCGCGGCATCGGCAGAGCGGTTGCTCTCATGCTTGCGAAATGCGGTTGCCGAGTCATGCTCTGTGCCCGCACGGTTGAGCAACTCCAAGCAGTCGAGCGGGAAATAAAAGATCACGATGGGGCTGCGCGCGCGATTCCGGCGGATCTCACCGACGATGCGGCTGTTGAAACACTTGCTGCTGAAACACGCCGAGCTTTCGGTTCCGTGGATATTTTGATCAACAACGCCGGATGGGGAAAACGCGCGTCAGTAACGAACGCCCATATCGATGACTGGGACCGAACTTTTCGGCTCAATCTGCGCGCGCCGATGATGCTGGCGCGGGAGTTCGTACCGGACATGATCGCGAAAGGCGCAGGAGCGGTGATCAACATCGGTTCGGTTTCCGGAAAAACCGGCGAAGCCAACGGAGCAGCTTATTCCGCGTCCAAGTTCGGCATGATCGGATTTTCCCAGTCTCTTTACGAGGAAGTGCGCGAGCACGGCATCAAGGTATCGGTGATTCTTCCGGGCTTCGTCGATACGCCCTTGATTCCACCCAATCGGCAGCTCGACCGCAGTAAAATGATTCAGCCGAGCGACATCGCCGACGCGGTTTACTATGTGCTCACTTCCGCCGCGACCTGTTGCCCGGTGGAAATCACCGTAAGACCGCAGCGAACGCCGTATCGATAATTCTAAATCGTTCAAGTCGTTTAACCCGTTCAAGCAGGTCAACCCGCCGTTTCTCTGCCATCAGAGAGTGCATGCCTAGTGGATAATCGTCCATCTTGTCATCTCGAGCGTCAGCGAGAGATGTTGGATTTCAGCAATATAAAAAGAAAGATTTCTCGCTACGCCTCGAAATGACATTTTCGAAACAGCAATCTTGTCTGTTTTTATCCCTGCGTCCGGGGGTAGCAGTAAAAGAGGGGCTTCAAGAACTTGAAAAGTTTTGAACGCCTTGAACTACTTGAACAGTTTAAACTCCGTCACTCACACAGCTGGCGCAGGAATGAAGGCGTGACCTCTTCGAGGCTGGCGACCACCGCATCGGCCTCCTGCAAGAGCTCTGGCGGATGCGAGTTCGTCACTGCCAGGCACTTCATGCCGGCGCGGCGGGCGCCGCGTACGCCTTCTTTGGAATCCTCGATCACAACACAGTTCATGGGGGCAATAGCGGCTAGCGCGCCGTTTGCGGCGTTCAATGCAGCCAAAGCTTTAATAAAGATCTCCGGCTCGGGTTTTCCTTGCTGAACATCCTCTGCGCTTACGATCGCGTGAAAATGATTCAATAAGTTAACGGTCTGCAAGATCGTCTCGATCTCCTGGCGCAGGGCACCGGAAGCCACCGCAAGCGGGACGTGTCGCGCGAGATCTTGCACCAGAGCTCTTACGCCGGGAAAGATCGCGACATGATTGCGTATCGCGTCCCGGTAGTAATCCGCCTTGCGCCCGATAAGTTCCTGCAGCTTTGCGGCGCCAACGGCTCTACCGTGGTCGCGAAAGGCGGCGAGAAATGCGCCGCGATCATCGAAACCCAGATAGCGTCGATAATAAGTCGCTTCATCGAGATCGATGCCTTCCTCGGAAAAGACGCGCTGAAACAATCTGAAGTGGATCGGCTCGTCGTCGACAATAATGCCGTTGAAATCGAAAATCACAGCCCCAAGCATCCCAGCACGATTGCAGAATTCACCTTTTGTTTCAACTTAATATGAGCTAAACAACAACCATGTCATCAGAACATGAATTACACCATAAGCACGCCCACGGTCATGTGGAATTTCGCTTTTGTCCGCGTTGCGGCGGCGGTCTCGAGAAAAAAAGCATTAAACCGAACGAGCCTCGACGGCTGGTGTGCCAATCCTGTGGGTTTATTTTTTATCAGGACCCCAAGGTCGTGGCGGGGACGATTTTTACGCTCGAAGGCGGCATCGTGTTACTGAAAAGAGGCGTCGAGCCCGCGCTTGGCAAATGGGTTTTTCCCGGCGGATATGTCGATCGTGGCGAAAGTGTTCGCGAAGCCGCCGTGCGGGAGACGAAAGAGGAGTCGCAATTGGAAGTGAAGTTGGGACCGCTGCTGAATGTCTATACGTACCCGCGGTCGCCCAATGTCATCATCGTCTATACTGCGGAGGTGATCAGCGGCAAACTCGCGGCCGCGGATGAATCGCTGGAGGCAGGTATCTTTGCTTCAAACGAGATCCCGTGGGACGATCTCGCTTTCGAGAGCACCAAGGACGCCCTAAAGGACTACATAAAGCTTTATCGAGAAGCTGACACTGATAAATAGAAAACCGATAGCGATACGTGTGCTGCCGTCTCTCCGCACTTGATAATGGATTTCGCGTATGTCGAGCGAATCGTGTTGTAAAGCGGAGAAACTTAGGCCAAATCCACCCATACGTCGTCGTCTTCCACCTTCACATCGAATTTTTGCGTCGGCAGATTGGGAAGCAGCTCATTTTCTCCCGTGGTGACGTTGTAACGCCAGCCGTGCCAAGGGCAAATCACGGTGGTCCCGTCCATCTCGCCTTCACCCAGGGGGCCGCCCCGATGGCCACAGACATCGTTGATCGCGAAAAACTTGCCATCGACGTTGAAAATTCCGATCGCTTTTCCGTTGATATCCAAGCTTCGGCCCGACCCAGGCTTGACATCGCTGGTTTTACAAACCTTTACGAAATTCGCCATGCTTCAGATCCCTTTCGCAACGCACGCTTAAAATTTCCGGTAACTATACGAAGTTGACGACTGGATTCAAGAGGAGCCAATAAACGGGACCTTACTGACCGTGCCTTGGATTATCGATTCGTTATGTTGGACAAGGACGATGGTTTCCGGATCCCAATATTCCTTGCCCAGGTAGCCCAACGCGATTGGGCGACCGAGCGCGAGCGAGAGCACGGAACTGGTGATCGTTCCGGCAATCTTGCCCTCCGCATGGATCGGATCGCCCGCTGCCGCAGCAGATGAACCGTCGAGCAACAGCCCGCAGAGCTTCTTGTTCACATGACCCCGGGAGCGAATGCGCTCGACGATTTCTTGGCCCAAGTAGCAGCCCTTGGTGAAGCTCACGGCATCATCGATGCCGACCTCGAGCAACAAGTTGTTTTCATTGAAGTCGAGACCGTAGCGCGGCACGCCATTTTCGACCCGTAGTATGTTTTGCGCCTCTTCACCGACCCAGTCGGCAGAAAATTGTCGGGCGGCTTCGGTCAAGAGGCGGGCGACCCTGATGGCGCTTGCGCGCGGAAGGATGAGATCGAACGCGGGATTACAAGCACGATCGTCCCGGACAATGCAAATAGCCGCGCCTTCGATATCGATCATCGCGTGCTGTTTGGGGCGAGTCGGCAGCGGCGTTTCGCTCAGCAGCTTCTGCAGAAGCATTTCGGCGCGCGGCCCTTGGATGGAAAGAAACGTATACGCGTCGGAGCGATCGTCAATTTCCACATCATCGGCGACGAGATAACGTTGCAAATGCGCGATGACTTTACTCTTCAGATCTTCCCAAAAATCGAGATAGAACGAATTCATCGCGCAAAGCACCCTGACATCGGCGATCACTTTCCTCTGTTGGGTTAAAATCGCCGCGTATTGGCCGTCAAAAGGATTGAGTCGGCGAAGATCGTTGGAAAGCATTCCCTGCAAGAAAGAGAGGCGATCGGGACCGGTGAACTGTAGCAACGCGCGTTGGGGAAGATCGATCAGCCCGGCCGCACTCCGCAAGAGCTGATACTCCGCTGCCGCATCGCCAAAATGCTGCGGTAACAACCAGTCTTCGTATTCGGCGAAAACTGCACCGTTCTCACGATGAAAATCGCTCAGGAGGGATTCGTTGGCCATACTGTCCAAAAATATACCGTCTGGCCTCAGAGTTGACAATGCACTGGCGGTAGTTCACGTAAAGCTTTTGGTTCGACAGCGGTGGCGCCGCTGGTCCGATCGCTGCTGATCTGGGAAACTTAAAAGTATTTCCGCTTAGGTCTCGATCAATCAGCGCAACGGCCGAGACATGATCCTACTCGCCTCGCGATTACGGTGCAGAAGTGCCACTGACCCTGCTGGATCCGCTGCTGCTTGCGGTAACCACAGAGCAAGGCGCGGTGATTAGCGTCACGGGGGCAGATGCTTCCAGTCAAACTGAAGGAAGTCACAGGGCGCTACGGAAGCGCAATACGGACCTCGGCGTCGGCCGATCCGAAGCGCGAGTCGCGATCCGCGGCGACGGCCATGATCCGGTAGGTGGTCAGCGACTCCGGCAGCT
>JBIOXP010000273.1:0-11346 GCA_044869705.1 Binatia bacterium
TCCGCCGGATCCACCGAGCAGTACAGCGGTCGGGCCATGGCCGCTCCGTAATCGTGTTCCAAACGCTGCAGCACCGGTCCGCCGGTAAACGACAGGTAGAGATGATAGCGCCGCACCAACTCAGCCGAGAGATATGCCTCGTTGCCCTCATCGAGCATGGATAACGTAATCGGCGTATCGATGTCATAAAACGCGGTTACGCCGCGTGCACTTTTCGTCACCCAATCGCCGACGGCAACACCGTTGGGCACATACGAACCGACAATCACTACATCGGCGCGCCTAATCTCGCCGGCAAATTTTTTCTTGAGCTCATCAACGGATCGATAAAGAACGGTTCGCCCGTACGGTGGATGTGGCAGATCGCGCGCCGAGGCATACCACGGCTTGTCGCGCTCGAGAAACAGCACGTCATGGCCGCGCGCCACCAGTTCGCGCACCAGTCCGCGGTAGGTAGTCGCATGACCATTGCCCCACGAAGAGGTGATCGACAGTCCTAAAACGACGATCTTAAGTTTTCCCATGACCCCAAGTTGTCGAGCGCCTGTTCCACCCGAGCCGCCCGTTTCGAGTAGGTATGCTCGGCGAGGACTCGCCGCAGCGCCGCCTGACCGATCATCCTCGCCTCTGCCGTCGTAAGCCGGCGCAGCTGCTCGCTCACCTCCGCGCCGTCATTCGCCACCAAACATTCACGCCCGGGCTCAAGGAACTGCTCAATGCCTTGCCAAAAATCCGTGATCAGGCAGCCGCCCGCGCCCGCTGCTTCAAACACGCGCGTCGGAGGAGAGAAACCGCAGCGCGCCATGCTTTCCCGACAGACATTCAGTACTGCCACCGGGGACGCATTGAGAACGTTATGATCGCGGGTATAAACGTGACCGAGATATTTGATATTCGATTGCTCCCGGCAAATGTCTTCCCAACCGTTTCCGCCCAGAATGAAGCGCATCGCGGGATTGAGCCGAGCCGGTTTGAAAAAGAATTCACGCACCCGCGCTTCGCGATCCGGCAGGCGATTGCCGACGAAGCAGAGGTCGGCGGCAAATCTCGTTTCAGCTTGCACCGGGTAGTGCGTGGACGGATCGAGAGCATTGTAGATCGGTACACAGCCGCGCGCCCCCAAGGCCAAGTACCCATCGATCACCGGGTCTCCGCCGCCGTAAGTAAAAATGATGTCGTAGCGCGGGATCAATGGCCGAAATGGATCGTGAGGATCCTGCTGTATGCGCTCGAGCGTCGCGGCGGCATCGACATCCCAGAATGCCACTCGAGCATGGCGCGGCCGAAACGCGAGCACCGCTTCTTCCAACAAAGAATCAAAAACTCCAACCCCGCTGGTTTTCACCAGAAGGTCTGCTTCTTTGGCCGCCGATTCGACCGTGGCAAGCACTGCGTCGGCATTGGTGACAGGATAGACGATACTTTCGGCGTACGGCGGGTCTGCGATATCACGATGTGATTGACGCTCCCACGCGTCGGGCTCGTAGAATTTGATCCGATGACCGCGCGCATAAAGCGCGCTCAAAACTCCCCGGTAGTACGTCGCCGCGCCGTTCCAGTACGCTGAAACCAAGCTTGAGCCAAAAAAAACGATTCTCATGAGATCACAACGCTGAGGCGCTCGCGCTCGCCGTCGATCGATTGTTGCCCGAGCCCAAGCTCGTATAGATTGCCATCAACTGGTCGACACGGTGAGCACAAGTGTGGCGGCCGAGCACCGTCTCCTGCCCGTGAGCCGCCAAACTCGCGGCCAGCTCGGCATTGTCCAGAAGCGAGCGCAGGTGGCGCTTCATCTCAGTGCCGTTTGTTGCGAGCAAAAAGTCTCTGCCCGGAGTGAACAATCCCTCACTGTCTTGCCAGGGCGAGCAGATGAGCGGAATAGCGCAAGAAAGCGCTTCAAAGGGTCGAATGGTTGGGATGCCCGCCAACCTCTCGGCATAGGGGCGGCGCTGCACATGCATGGTGAGGCGAAAGCGACCGAACACCTCCGGCACGCGAAAATTGGGCAGCCAACCACCATATTCGATTCCAGCATCCCGCAACGCATCGAGCGCGTCCGCGGGATAGCGTACGCCGTAGATGCGCGCTCGGAGCTTGAGCGCCTTCACGGGTTCGATCAAAAATTCATGCAATTCAGCGCTGCGCTCCTCGTCGCCCCAATTGCCGATCCAAATTAAGTCGCCTTCGAGCATCCCACTCCTGAGCGGTCGAAATACCCGCGTATCGGCGGCTTCATGCCAGACCCAGGCCCGTTTCGTCCAGCCCTGGCGCAAATAGATCTCTGCAATCGCTCTACCGTACGCGAGCACGCCGTCGTAACCTGACAGGTCGTATGCCGCCATGGTTTCGGGCGCTGTCACCGAGCGGTGGTGGGTATCATGGAAGAGCAGACGAAAATCTCCACGCCGTTTACGAAGATCGCCAATCCGCCGCACGAGCGCAGGCTCGTTCCATTCATGAACCAGCACGAGATCGGCTTCGGCGACCAACGATTCCAGATCGAGGTGATCCAGCCGATATTGGATGCTGTCGAGGCCGGGATATGCTTTGTAAAAGTCTCGAAGCGGCTTTTTGCCGTGTTCCGCGAGCAGATGATTCAAGCTCCAACCGTCCTCGGGTTCGAAGACCTGGACTTCGTGACCCCGCTCGCGCAACTCCCAGGTGATCCCGCGCAGGAAATGCGCATTGCCATGGTTCCAGTCGGACAAGAGCGAATGATAGAATAGCGCGATCTTCATAATGGACGACTAGGGTTCCACCGAGGCGCCACTCGGCGGATCGGCGCTGATCTCTGGGGCCGCCGAAAGCAACTGTTCGTATAGCGCCAGATAACCTTGCGTCATGCGCTCAGGAGAAAACTCGAGCGCCCGCGCCCGAGCCTCTCTCGCGAAGTTTGCCCAGAGGTTGGCATCGCTGATTAGCTTTGTGAGGCACCGGGCGATTTGGTCGGAATCCTCGGGGGCTACGAACAACGCCGCGTCGGCCCAAATCTCGCGCAGGCTCGGAATGTCGCCGAGGAGCAACGCGCAGCCGGACAGTGCCGCTTCTAAAGCCGCCAGACCGAAAGGCTCGTAGCGCGCCGGTGAGGCGAAGACTGCCGCGCGGCCATACCATCGCGAAAGCATCATCGGGTCGAGCTCGCCTAAAAGCTGCAAACCATCGAGCTTGATTTCGCTGCCATCCGGACCGCTAGCCGCGCCGGCCGCGTAAATCGGCCAGGCAATTTGCGCTGCCGCCGACGCCAGATTGGTAACGTTTTTTGCGGGATCCCATAGCCTTCCGGCCGTCAAAACAATTCGCTCTTTGCCGAGCGGCAGAAATCCGCCGTGGGCGCGTCCGTTGTAAACCGGGCCGGCCGCGGAGAACTCGCCGTAGTGTTTTGTTAATTGCGAGAGCATGAATTGGCTCGGAGCCGTGACCAACTTCGCGCCGCGCAGACCCGCCATGACCGCTTCTCTATAACGATGCCACTCGGCCGGTGGCGCTTTGTGCCGGACCGCCTCGAACCACGAGTACACACAGGAGTGGCCGACAATCAGACAAGGCGCTTGCCAGCACAGAGCGCCGTGCGCGTAACCGTTCAAATGCACCAAGCTCGGTTGCACGCGCGACTCTAGGTCGAGCAACCATTCGCCGGCCGCTGCCACGTCGCGCCAGGGGTCCTGCATCCATTCGAGTTTGAAATCGCTCTCGAAAACGTCCGCTGTAATCCTCTGCGCCACGGCTCGTTCGGCTGGGCTAAGGCGCCGCCCCATGACGGCTAAACAGACGGCGACATCGGCCTCGAGAAGACCGCGGCAAAGCTCGAGAGCGTAATTCCACACGCCGCCGATCGGATCGACGGTCATCAGGATCGGTCTGGAGATTAGCGCTGCCATGTTTAGCTCGGCTTAATGCGCAGAAATCAGCACGAGACGATTCATGAGCTTTTGGTCGCCTAGAAGAATCCAAAATGGGGAAAGATTCGTCGCGGGCGCCCGGCATGACAATGCCTGGCATCTGGAACATTAGTGAGAGATCTTTCTCCAGTCCTGTTGGACAGAAAATTCAGGGACATCGTGCTCAACAATTAAATAGTCGAACGTTCGAATTTAACCGACCGGCAACCCATTTGAAGCGCAGTAGTATGCATTTTGTCGGTCCTGTTTAGCCTTCGTGTGGGCTTCGCGAGTTCGTGGTTTTACTCTCTGCTGCTACGCGCCAAATTCCGTCTTCGACCGTCGCCGCCCATAAATCAGATCGAGGATCTGCGCCACACTCTCGGCGCGCTCAACTGCGGCATCGTAGAGCGGGCTTTCCTTCAGCCGCGCGAGCCAGCTCAAAATCGCGCCTCCGCCCCATGCATCCGGCGGTTCGTCGATGATTTCTCTCGACGTGCCGGCATACTTTTCGGCGCGAAAGTCGTAAAACGAACCGCCGATATTGTGTAACGCCAATCCGCCGCGAGTGCCGTAAAAAGCCATCCGAATCACAGCGTCTTGTCCTGCGGAAAGTCGCCAGGAGCACGCCAGATTCGCCGTGGCCCCGCCGTAAAAATCGAGTCTTGCGACAGCGTAATCTTCCAGGGTGTGATCATCCCGCTTAAGCGCCTTGCCCTGCGCAAAGAGCCGGCTCGAGACATGCTCGACCGTGGCAAACTCGAGAATCCACAAGGCAAGATCAACAAGATGAATGCCGAGATCGATCACGCACCCGCCACCCGAGGCCAGCGGTTCGTAGTACCATCGTTTATCGGGTCCGTAAGAATTGTGGAAAACCAGATCGGCGGCATAGATTTCGCCAATCGCCCCGGCGCGCGCGAGTTCTTTCATCTTCATGATTCCACGAACGTGCCGATACGACATATCTATGCCTAACAGCCGATCCGCTCGCTTTGCCGTCTGAATGACGCGCGTCGTTTCCGCTGCATTTCGTCCCAGCGGCTTTTGGCAGAACACAGCGAGACCGGCGCTCAATGCAGCGGCGGCTTGTTCAGCGTGCAACGCCGTCGGTGTTGCGATGACGACGCCGTCGAGTTCGAGTGCGATAAGATCTTCGAGAGAGCGCCCGGCCTGGGCTCCGGGAATCAGCTCGGCCGCCGCTTCTGCCGCGGCGAAATCGGAGTCGGCAAGCCCTACGATCTCTGCCATCCCGCTGGCCGCAGCCGACTGCAAGCGATGGCGCCCGATCCAACCGACTCCTAAAAAACCCAAGCGCGGCAATCCCGAGTTCGGCTGACGACATTGCGTCTGCCCGTGTCGCTTGAGTCTGCGGCCACTGAACGGCTCAATGCTGCGCATCACTGGGCAAGTTCTCCGTATAGTTAACACACATAATGGCCGGTCCCGCAGCGGTTAACTCGACGATACTGACGGAAGCCGGGTTGATTTTCAGCCGCAGCATGAGATCCAGAGGAAAGCTCAGGTAATAGGCCAGCGCGGCGCGAATCACATCGCAGTGGCTGATCAGGAGAACCGAACCCGTTGCCTGCTGCGCATGCAACCGTGCGATGAAGGCCGCCACGCGCGCCTGTACTTCGGCGATCAGCTCGCCTCCGGGAACACGCGTACAGCTCCGCATCGTGTTGAACGCCTGCCATTGGGGCCGTCGCGAGAGCTCCTCCATGCTCAAACCGGTCCAATCGCCGTAATCGATCTCGTCCAGTTCCGGGGCGATCTCGACCGGCATGCGTCGTTGTTCCGCGATCGTCTGCGCAGTTTCGCGCGCACGCTCGCGCGGGCTCGCATAGATCGCACGAATACTCTCGGCGCTCAGCATTATCGCAAGTCGGCGTGCTTGCTCACGGCCGCCGGCAGATAAATGAATTCCGGGTGAACGTCCGCCAATGAGGTTCGCCGCCAATTCCACGGCAGCGTGGCGGATCAGAAGGAAGCGGCTCATCCGGCTATTCCGCTCGTCAATCGACAACGCAGCTCATATAGCGAGCCGATGGTCTCGACACGGGCATCGGCTTGAGCGCATTCCCGATCGAGCCAAAATGGCCGCAAGCCGGCCGCCGCGCTCGCCAGCGCGTCGCGCTCGAGGCTGTCACCGACATAAACACAGCTCGCTGCCGGGCAGCGTGCCTGTTCGCACGCTGCAATAAAGATATCGCGCTCCGGTTTAGCCACGCCGATCTCTTCGGCCACGACCACCACATCAAAATGGTGCGCGATTCCGGTTTGCTGCAGTTTGAGTTTTTGCTGCGCCGTGCTGCCGTTGGTAATGATGCCGCAGCCATAACCGCTGACCCAGCGGAAGAACGGCAAAACGTCGTCGAATAAACTCCAGTTCTTCCGATAGTAGTATTCGTAACACGCAAAAAAGAGATCCGCTTCGCAGCGCGACAGCATTTTTTGACGCCGCGCGAAAAGCTCGCGCACGCGCCGCCGCCGCTGTTCCTGCAACGAAATCTCGCCGGCAAAAAACGCCGCGTTGTGTTTGTCTCGGAGCTCGCGCCACTCGCAACACAGATCGTTC
This sequence comes from Binatia bacterium, assembly GCA_044869705.1. Classification (GTDB taxonomy): domain Bacteria; phylum Desulfobacterota; class Binatia; order UBA9968; family UBA9968; genus DP-20. Next base: position 6,460 of record JBIOXP010000273.1, read on the forward strand.
ACGCTGGGCGATGGTTCCAGCCAGTCGCCATAAAGGGCCAAGAGCTGCCGCATCGCCTGCCGTTCGGCTTTGCGTTGATTGATGAGCGTGTCGTCGACATCGAAAAAAATCATCGGCTTGCTTTTGGCCGATCTGCCGTAGACCGCGCTGTGCCTAAGCGGAAATTGACTGTCAAACGGCGGCGACGGTGTGCCTTTCATCCGCTTTACAACCTGGCAGCCGCTTTTACGGAGCGCATGTCAGCCGCCGCGATTCCGGGTGCATACCGTTTCGTCATCGCCGCGCAGAACTCGGCAAACTGCTCGATGTGCTGCGGCGCGCTGGTGTGATTCGGTCGCACGCCGCAGCGCTCCGGAGTGAAACAAAAAGTGAGGGTGATCTCGAAATCTTCGAGCGCTCTCATCTGCCGGTCAAACCAGCCGAGCGCCCCCGGCCGCAAACTGTCCGACCAGCTGAGGCCCGTCCTAAGATAGCGAACGCCGAGATCACGCAGCCAGCGCGCCGCCGCGTCGAGACGATGGTCTTGAAAATGAAACCATTGGCAGATGCCAAGCTGCGGCGTTTGTTCGTAGAAGGCCTTGAGCGCCAATTTGGCGGCGCCGTCTTCGCGCAACAGCCCCATGTAGAAATGGCGATAGTAAGACGAGCCTTCCGCCTCGCGATGACGCGTCGTTGCCGGCCAGGCGCGCGGCAAATCGTAGAGACTGTACCAATGAATGCGCGGTGCGCGCCCGATCAGCAACTCGGCCGAGCGCCGCAGCCCCCATTCCTGAACTTCCTCCGCGCCAAAGCTGGATACGCCGATCTCGGAAATCCACACGGGCAGATCGGTGACCGCGTGGATCTCTGCGAGCTTTTCCGGCCATTCATGAATCGTCCAGTGGTTCCAATCAAGCGGGAAACCATGCACAGCGACCACGTCTAAATGGTCGAGCACTCCCTGTCCCTGCATATTCCGGATAAAATTTGCATCGATCGGTGAAATGCCGCCGAGCACGCGAGTGAGTTGGGAGTTTTCCGCCGCGACCGCATCTCCCGCGAGCTTGACCATCTCGGCGAAAATGCGCCAATCGGGATCGACTTCAAAATCCCAGTGCGATTGATTGTTGGGCTCGTTCCAGAACATGACGGCTTCGATCATAACCGTTCCTCGGGTCGTCCGGGCTCAGCAAACTCTGCGGCGCCTTCGCTCAACAGACGAATGGCCTCGCGATAGCCGTGCAGTGTTCCGACATCGACGTACGCCTGCCCGGCATGAGAGGCGGATGCGTGGCCGCCCGCCTGGATATACGCGTTCACTAAAGTACCGATGTAGGGATCGTGTCGGCCGCGCATAGTCCATATTTCGAATAGTTGCCTGAGCACCGCGCCGGAAACACGAAACGCACCCCAGACCCAGTGTGAGGCGGCGGCTTGCATTTTCACTTGAATCTCACGGATCCGGCCGCGCTCGTCCGTGACAACGGCGTCGAACAGTTCAGGGCGCGCCACCGGAAAGAGCAAAAACGAGAAGTCATCCGGCGGGAGTGACAGCAAACCCGCGGCCGGGAACCAGATCGTATCGGGTAAGCCAATGACCACGGACTCGTCGGCAGCGATCAGCGGGAGTGCGCGAAAAAGCGCATCGCAAAGACCGGCGGCATCGGGCTGCACGACATAACAGAGATCGGCGGCCCCGACTTTCGCGCCGTAATATTCCAGAATATCGGATTTCCCCGGTGCGATCACAAAGCAGATCTTATCCACTCCGGCGATCAGCATCCGTTCGATGATATATTCGCTCACTGCTCTGGGCCGTTCGGTCTGGCCATCGATCCGACTTCCGACGGGAAGCAACTCCTTGGAAAAAGCCAAAGGTTGAATACGACTGCCGATCCCGGCGGCGGGAACGATGCCCCACATAGCTAACCTCTTGCGCCCTCGGCGGCAGCCTGGAACGCTGCGCTGCCGTCGCGGTTACCGGCCGAAATTGCCGCTTCAAAATCCCGCGCGCGGCATTCGGCGCTATGCTCTTCGAGGGCGCGCGCCCGCGCGCGGCTGGCTATTGCTGTCAGCGACTCGTCGCTCAGCGCCAATGCGCCGAGAACATCTTCGGTGGTTTCCGCCAGCAGAATCTCGCTGCCGGGCGCAAAGAAATGATCTAAACCGTCCCACGAATCGCTGATCACCGGTGTACCGCAAGCCGCGGCTTCGAACAGACGGCCGGACGGACAATATCCCATGCGCCGCATCGCGGCGCGCGTCAGATTCAGCGTCAGACGAGACGAGCAGTAGAGCGCCGCATGTGCGCCGGGCGGAACATGGCGTACGAAAAAAATGTTCTGACTCCATGGAAAATCGCCGGGGTATTGAGCTCCGGCAATGAGGAAACGGCGGGCGCTGGAACGACACGCCGGTGCGAGAAAAAGTGTTTCCAACGCGTGCTGGCGGTCAGCCGCGTATGTGGCGATGTAAGAGAGATCGGCGCGAAAATCGGCGACCGGCGCGCACGGCGAGTGCAGAGCCGGATCGACGCTGCCGTAGAGCGCACAGACGCGGCGCGCACCCAGACGGCGTTGCAGTTCGTTCAACGCCTGGCCGCCCGTATAGCTCAACACCAGATCGAAATCCGCCAGGCCGCGCGCGCCGATATAGCTGATGGGTTCGCCGCGCTCGAGGTGTTCGAGCGTTACCGGAGTGTCCAAGTCATAAAATACCCGGTAGGCCCGCGATCCGAGCACAAGCTCAGAGGCGGCAATTCCGTCCGGACAATACGAGCTGACGATCGCGACATCGGCATCGGCCAATTGCCGCTCCGCTCGGGAAAGTATGGCTTGCCAATCCGTGTAGAGCTCGAGATGCCCACCGGGCAACTCGTAAAGATCGCGATGCGCCGAATAATAAGGGACGTCGTGCTCGAAAAATACGATGCGGGCGCCGCGCCGGCTGAGCGCGCGGCAAAGCCCGCGCCAGATCGTGGCGTGACCATTGCCCCACGAAGAGCTGATCGTCAGTCCGAAAATTACCAGCTTCATCGCGCCTTGGCCAAGCGCGCGGCGACTTTGCTGCTGCCGTACTCTTCTCCGGCGATAAAGGCATCGATCCGCGCCCGCGCCTCGTGATCCGAAAACTGCTGCGGTGGCGTTTTCATCAGATAACTCGACGGCCCGACGAGCGCGCCGCCAATGCCGCGATCGAGCGCCAGTTTGGCACAGCGCACCGCGTCTATGACCACACCGGCGGAATTGGGCGAGTCCCACACCTCGAGCTTCATCTCGCAGTTGAGCGGCACATTGCCGAAAGTTGTCCCTTCCATGCGGATGTAGCACCACTTTCGATCCTCGAGCCAAGGCACATAATCGCTCGGGCCGACGTGGGCATTCGCGGCGGTCAGAGAATAGTCGATTTGACTCAAGACCGAATTGGTTTTGGAGATCTTCTTCGACTCGAGTCGTTCTCTTTCAAGCATATTAAGGAAATCGGTATTGCCGCCGAAGTTCAACTGATAAGTGCGGTCCAAACGCACGCCACGATCCTTGAACAGGTGAGCCATGACCCGATGCGCTATGGTGGCTCCGAGCTGAGATTTCACGTCGTCGCCGATAATCGGCAGGCCACGTTCTTTGAAGCGCTTGCGCCAGTACGGTTGTGACGCGATAAACACCGGAATGCAGTTGACCAAGGCACAACCCGCTTCGAGCACCTGTTCGACGTACCATTTGGTGGCCATCTCGGAACCGACGGGAAGATAGGAAACCACCACGTCGGTGCGCGTGGCGCGGAGAATTCCCGCGATATCGTCGGTCGCCCCCGGCGACTTGCGGATCACCTCCGCCAGATACTTGCCGACGCTGTCGTGCGTCATGCCGCGCATCACGGGAATGCCGAGCGGTGCGACGTCGGCGAATTTATAGGTGTTGTTCGGCGCGGTGAAAATCGCTTCCGCCAAATCCTTGCCGACCTTGTTGATGTCGATATCAAATGCCGCGCTGAACTCGACGTCGCGCACGTGATAGTCCCCGAGTTTGACGTGCATCAAACCGGGTACGAATTCGTCTTCCGGCGCGTTTTTGTAGAACTCAACACCCTGCACCAAAGAGGAGGCGCAGTTGCCGACGCCGATGATTGCCACCCTGACCTTCTTGCCTGTTGCCATTCCTTCCTTCCTCCCTTCCTCGCGCCGGTGTGATTCGATGATCCGCGAGCCTCTTTCGCTTTCCAACCGCTGCCCCGGCGCTCACGCTGCGGTGCGGATCCAAGCCTTCATAAAACCTTCGGGACGCCTTTCCAACACTTTGAAAGCCTCAGAGAGCTCGTCGATGGAGAAACTATGCGTGTACAAGATAGACGGATCGAGCGCGCTACGCTCGATCAACGCGGCTGCTTCACGTATGCCATCGATTGCCGTGGTCGCATTGCGCTCGTGCGCATTGATGACGTCAATAGCACGCCAGTTCCAAAGCTGCATGTTCACCTGTCGTGAACCGTCCTGATGGTAACCGGCTATAATCAAACGACCGTATTCACCGGTGAGCGCAGTGGCAAGATCTAAACTCGCCTGCGCGCCGGCTGCTTCGATGACGCGCTCGCAAGTTGTATCGCCCGATACCTTCCGTAGTTCGGCAGCCACCGCTTCGGGTCGATCGAACGGAATCGCGGCGACGGCACCACAGCGCCGAGCGACATCCCGGGCTGAACCACGCCGAGACACCGCGATCACACGCGCGCCTTTTCGAACCGCCAGCTGCACCAGCACTGCGCCGAGAAAACCAATCCCGATCACCACCACCGTCTGGCCTTGCTCGAGCGCGCTTCGCCTGAGGATGTTCACGGCGCAGCCGATCGCCTCGCCGGGAAAAATATTGGTCTGAGGAGGCGCCGGAACGATTTGCGCGCTTTCGGCCAAGT
>JBIOXP010000274.1:0-2272 GCA_044869705.1 Binatia bacterium
TCGCTCTGCGCCATGCCTGCGGCATCTTGGCGCGCTTGGTCAAGACCCGGTTTCAACAGATCGGCCGGCCGGCAGGTGATCGGTGCCTTCTTGCCGAGAACCTTCGCTTTCATTTCATCGCTTACGAGTCCTGGCGGCTCGCCATAGAGTCCCATCACGTAATTGCGCGTTTCCATGGCCACGACCGAATAACGTTTTCCGGTCATGACGTTCAAAGCCGCCTGCGAGCCGACGATCTGACTGGTCGGCGTCACCAGCGGCGGATAGCCCAAGTCCTGTCTCACCCGCGGCATTTCGGCGAGCACGGCGTCGAGCTTATCTTCGGCGTTCTGCTGGCGTAGTTGGGCGACCAGATTGGAAAGCATGCCGCCGGGGATTTGCGAAGTCAGCACATCGGTCTTGACCTGATTGTTCACCGGGCTTTCATATTCGGCATAGTTGCGCCGCACCCGATAAAAGTAATCGGCAATCTTGCCGAGCTTGGCGAGATCCAAGCCGGTATCGTGCGCCGTGCCTTTGAGCGCGGCGACCAGCTGTTCGGTAGCGGGCTGCGAGGTGCCCTGCGAAAACGGCGCGATCGCGGTGTCGAGAATATCGACGCCGGCTTCGATGGCCATCATGTAACTCATCGGCGCTAAGCCAGCGGTGCAGTGCGAATGCAGATGCAGCGGCAAAGCAATCCGTGATTTGATTTTCTTGATAATTTCGTAAGCGGCGTAAGGGGCGAGCATGCCGGCCATGTCTTTCAGGCAAATGATTTGCACGCCCATGTCGGCGAGCTTTTCGGCCACGCTCAGAAAGTAATCGGCGGAGTGAACCGGACTGATGGTGTAACAAACCGTCCCTTCGACGAGCTTGCCGGTTTTAAGCCCCGCCTCAATGGCGGTTTTCATGTTGCGGACATCATTCATCGCGTCGAAGATACGAAACACGTCGATGCCGTTGTCTGACGCCCGCGTTACGAAGGCTTGGACTACGTCATCGGGATAGTTGTGGTAACCGACTACGTTTTGGCCGCGTAAGAGCATTTGGAAACGGGTCTTCGGCATCGCCGCGCGAAGCTTGCGCAAGCGCTCCCACGGCGATTCTTTTAAAAAGCGCAAAGTGGCGTCGAAAGTCGCTCCGCCCCAGGTCTCCAGAGCCCAGTAGCCGATATCGTCGAGCGCAGCGCCGATCGGCAGCATGTCCTCGGTACGCATGCGCGTCGCCACCAAACATTGATGCGCGTCACGCAGCACGGTTTCCATGATTTCGATTTTTCCCGCCATGCTCGAATCGCTCCTCGAGGCCGGGTCACTCGTAAAGCTCGGCCTGCTTTTCTTCCAGGCGCTCTTTTTCCTCGGTTTCGACGACGTAGACCCCGTTCACCTCTTTGATCTTGGTGATGTCGTAGAAGTATTCGGAAACCGTCAGACCCTCGTCGAACTCGTACATCTTGATCGCGTCCCATGGGCAGATTTTTTTATCCAGGCGGTCTTCCGATTCCGTGCCGATCAATTGTAGGAGAATACGCTTGGGCACCGCTTCGGGCGGCACCGGTTTGCGATTGGCATCGTAGAACCGATTGGCATATTCGTAGAATATTTCACCGGTTTCTTTACGCTGTTGGATTTTCGTCAGATCGTCACTGTAACACATCTGGCAGCCGATACATTTATCATTGTCGACAAATACCCGGTAAGGCTTTAGCCCGCCTTGAGGCAATTCTTCGTAGAGCAGATTAATGCAATTTTCCACCGGACAATGGGCCTCGCATATCGGCGAGCCGGCGCAGCTTGAGCAGTTCTCGTTCATGACCGCCAGCAGCGCCGTTCCCTTGCGTTTTTTCGCTTCAGCCATTTACTGCCGTCCTCACTTTCTTGAAACGTCCCCTGAGGGCAACGGCTATCGCCAGCGACAGCAGCACCCACCAGTACCGAATCAGGCCGATTCTCCCCCATTCGAGCCAATACACAAAATTGGGCGAGCGCGAGATCAGCGCGCCGAGCACGCGCTGGGCTCCAGCATAATCTTTCCCTTCGCGCAGCGCTTGCGAAAGCCCATAGAGAGCTCCATCGTCGCGCGGGTTGAGCTTCAACGCCGCCGCGAAATCGCGTTCCGCCTCGGCCCAACGATTTTGTTCCGCGAAGATGCCGCCGCGCGTGGTCAAGGCCGATGAAAAATCAGGTCTTAGCTCCAGGGCACGGTTCAGACTCGCGACCGCGCCGGGAAAATCTCCTTTGCGTTTTTGCGCCACCGCCAAATTGCTGTAAGCCTCCGGCAATTCCGGGTG
>JBIOXP010000275.1:0-2513 GCA_044869705.1 Binatia bacterium
GCATGTAATTTTGCTTCTCGCAACGCCAACAGAACAGCCGGCGCAACACCTGCAACTTCTCCAACGCATCTCTTCATTGTTACCGGCAATTCGAGACCAACTGCTGGAGCGGCGCGATCCTCGCCGGGTGCTGCAAACCATTGCCCGTGCCGAACAAATCTCGGCGCTGCCCACCTATCTGAACCTGACACAAGAACAAATCGCGTTCGAGCTTGAGACCGATCTCACGGATGGCCTCACGTCGGCGGAAGCACACAGCCGCCTCACTCATTACGGGCGCAACGCCTTGCAGCGCGTCCGTCGTGAACCCTGGTATATCAAGTTATTTCGTAACTTGTTCAGCTTCTTCGCGGTACTGCTCTGGATTGCCGCACTGCTCTGTTTTGTCCCCGGCGTTGATCTGCCGCAACTGGGGATTGCGATTTTGCTGGTCATCCTCATCAATGGTCTTTTCGCTTTCATGCAAGAGTACAGGTCGGATCGGGCTTTAGAAATGTTGCAGCAGCTCATCGCACAAAAATGCCGGGTCATACGAGACGGGAAAATATCCGAGATCGATACCGCCGAGCTGGTGCCTGGAGATGTCATTTCTCTCGAACCAGGCGATTTGGTGCCCGCCGACGGACGTTTGGTCGAAGCTTTCGAGGTGGAGGTGGACAACTCGTGCTTGACCGGCGAATCATCGCCGGCGCGGCGCTACAAATCAGATCAGCCCGTTTTGATCTCCGGGAAATTTCTTTGGATTGAGCTGCCCAATGCGGTTTTTGCCGGCACCGCGCTGCTCCGGGGTCGTGCCCGTGCCGTGGTCTTCGGTACTGGTATGAACACGGAGGTCGGCAAAATTGCCAACCTCACGCAAGACATTCGCAGCGAACCGAGCCCGCTGCAAAAGCAACTACGCGGCACGGTATACGCGGTTACCGCGCTAGCCGGCAGTTTGGGGCTACTGTTTCTGTTTTTGGGATGGCTCATCGGCGGCCTCACTTTTCTCGAAGCCTTCGTATTTTTCGTCGGTCTTTTTGTTGCGAATGTGCCTGAGGGCCTGCTCCCCACCGTTACGCTTTCACTGGCGATGGGCGTGCAGCGCATGGCCAAACGGCATGCTTTGGTGAAAAGTCTCCCGTCGGTAGAAACGCTTGGTTGCACCACCGTGATCTGCTGCGACAAAACCGGCACGCTCACGCAAAATCTTATGATGGCCACCGAAATAGCCGTCGATGGCGAGACGATTCAAGTCTCCGGCGTGGGCTATTCGCCTCGCGGCGAATTTTCCCGTGCGGGCCAACTGCTCTCGCTCGAATCCATTTCGCGATGGACCACGCTACGGCGTATGCTCGAGTGTGCTTTTATTTGCAACAATTCCAGGCTCGAGCAGCGTGACACCGAGTATCATGTGATCGGCGATCCCACCGAAGGTGCTTTGATGTGTCTCGCGGAGAAAGCCGGTATTCGCGGAACCTACCAGCGCCTGCATCTGAACCCTTTCGAATCGATGCGCAAGAGAATGAGCGTCGTCGTGAAGCCCTATCGCGAAGGCGAACCGACGATCTATGTAAAGGGCGCGCCGCTGGAAACGCTTCAACAATGCGACCGCATTCATGACGGCATTGACGTGCGGCCACTCACCGACCTAGAGCGCAAGAGGATTCTTCAGAAAAATGACGACATGGCCAACCGCGGCTTGCGGGTCATCGGCTTTGCTTACCGTGACGGCGCGGAATTGAACGGCGCTCCTTACAGCAGCATCGAAGTTGAAACCCGGTTGGTTTTTCTCGGCCTGGTGGCACTTTCCGATCCTGTGCGGCCGGAAGTGCCGGCCGCCATTGCTGCCTGTCACAGCGCGGGAATCCGCGTCATCATGATCACCGGCGACTACGCCCTGACTGGCCATAGCATCGGTCAACAGATCGGCCTTGGATTGAGCGGAACACTGCCGTCATTCACCGGCGCGGAAGTTTCCGAGATGGATGATGAGCGTCTTTCCGCGATTTTGGCGCAAGGCGAAATCATCTTTGCCCGAGTCGCGCCGGAACACAAACTACGCATTGTCTCCATGTTGAAACAAATGGGCGAGATCGTTGCGGTGACAGGCGACGGTGTCAATGATGCGCCGGCGCTCAAGAAGGCGGACATCGGGATTGCTATGGGTTTGCGCGGCAACGACGTCGCTAAGGAAGCCGCGCGCATGATTCTGACTGACGATAACTTCAGCTCCATTGTCGCCGCCATCGAAGAGGGTCGTGCGATTTTCGACAATATTAAGCGTTTTGCCGCTTATGTTCTCAACAGCAATCCCCAGGAAATGTACCCCTATATTTTCTGGGTTCTGTTTCCGGGAGTGCCGTTGGCCATGACCGTAATGGGCGTGCTCGCCGTCGACGTCGGAACCGACCTCATTCCTGCAATGGGGTTAGGGATAGAGCCGCCGGAACCAGGAATTATGGAACGGCCGCCGCGGCGCCGCGATCAAAGGCTCCTATCTCTGCCGTTCATCCTGCGCTCCTACTTCGTGC
>JBIOXP010000276.1:0-8483 GCA_044869705.1 Binatia bacterium
AATCTTACCGGCTCCTTGGATGCGTTGAAATGCTGATACGAAACGTTCAGCGGGATCGCGAATATCGCCCCGGCACTCCACTCGAAGGTTTGTTTGACATCACCTTCGAACCAAACGGTCGTCGCGCCGCGGCCCTTATGAATATAAGCGATCGTTTCGAAGATGTGGTGCTGCGGCTCCGTCTGTTTTCCCCCCGGAATTTCGCAGATATATGCGTCGTGCTCCTGCTGCTCGCCCATGTTCAAATAAGAACCGAGCGCCCCCATACGCGCCCACGGTTTTACTTCCACATCCATGAGATCTTCAATGAAAAATCCTGTGACGGACGGGATTCCTTCCTTCTCCTGAAACGCTTCGTACGGGGTCGGCCCTAGTCGAATAGGCTCACGGTGGGGCAATCTCACAATCGGAGGCTCCTTCTTACTTCAGAAGCACGTCGAATAAAGGAGTCTATATTGGTTGAGGTCTAAAACTGCAACACAGTTAGTTGAGACATAAACGAATACTGGCGGTTGCTCTTCGTTTTGTTACGATGGCCAAGGATTTGGCGGAGCTCTTACTCAGGTGAAAGGTGGAATTATCTAGAGGCGATCGCCGCCTGCATGAGATTTGCCGGCGCAAGCCGCTCCTGCACGCGCGAATTTTTGTCAGAACGGCGCGGACGCCAGCACAACTATCGGATCACCAGCCGTGATCAACCAAAGCACTGTTATACTTATGAGACCGGTCGCGCAGAGGGCCGCAAGTATGCCCGTAACCATAATCAACTTTTGATGCATGGTTTGCATTCCTCGCTTTCCGAACGGCCGACCGTTCACCGGGAAGATTTGATGATTAATTGACGCCTCGGATAGGAACCCCATATGTCAAAAAGCTTTTCATGCGGTCGATTGTCCAGCTTACTGTCAGTTCTCGCAATACGAACTTACAACCGAAGGCTGACCCCGAGCTGTCTCTGTCCTTCCGGGTCCTCATAACATAAGCGCGAGAGCAAATTCGATTCCGTCTGCATAACCGAAGAATATGCGCGGAACCTACTTGTTTGAGCGGTCAAATCCCCTATGAGCGGAGATTACCGTCGGGAAAATCCGACAACTGCTATCCGACTGCTCAGCCGAATAAGTCTGAGTTCATTCATCCGTGATGAGCGGTGCTACAGCGATCCCCGGTGGGTGATCAAACTCTTCTTCTCAAAAGGAGTTCTGGCGTGCGGATAATGGACGCGGCAAATGGCTAAAACCCGGGCTATGAATCTCCCAGGCTCTGCCATCTCATCATGAAGGTTGGCTCGCTGGCCTGCGGTAACTTTGCGCGGTTGCTGCGGCGCAAATACATTTGTACCGAACAATCGTAGAAGTACTCCAGGTCGTGTCGCGCGTTGCGAGCTTGCTTATCCGGAGTTTCGTATCGAATGGTGATCCAGCGGCCAGCGAATGAGATGGTCACCGGTTGCGAGACATTTCGATTGTCGAGATAGCATCCGGCGCCGCGTAGCAGTTGTGAGATGCTGTATGGGTCCGGCGTGTTGCCGGCGTCTTGGCGCCGACTCTTCCCATGTAAATCGAAGTTTGCGATCTCCTCCGGCGTGAAGCGCAGATCCACCTGCCGATCCGGCCGGGTGCGAGACTGATCCGGGCCCGTAAAGAATGCCCGAATCGCAGATAAAGGAGACAACCTTCGTCTTTGCTCTGTCGCGCTCGATTTAGCAACAACGAAATAGACTCCGTTGTCGATTTCTATGTCGAACAGGGAGAAACTGAATTTTTCCAGCGCCTGCCCGAGCGCGCGCAGTTGGCGCGCAAAGTTGATCGAGGTGTGATTTGGCAGGGGCTTTGGCGGCTGGTCAGTGGCAGGAGGACGCATAATAGCTGTTTCCGAGTTTCCGTAAGAAGCTTTCATATACACCCGTTTCTGCTAAGAGATTGCCTTTGATGCCATTTCTCCGCTCAGGCCGTGCAAGAAAAAGGTGAGATAACGCAATCGAGAACCTTCGCCCAGGCTTGAGCTAAACTCTGGCCGACTTGTGTGTCCCGAACGCCGATCCAGAATACCAGCGCTACCAGAAGGAGTACCAACGTGTACTCGGTCAAGCCTTGACCGTTTTCCTCTCGACAGAGTCTTCTCGATAAGCTCATCTTTACCTTTCATGCTGGCGCCACAGCCAAAAAAAACCGGCCCAGAGAGTTTCTGTTGCCGGTTTCACCACTCGCTCGCCCCTTGGTGACCACGTTGGGTTCTCGGTTCAATGCGTCAACGTATTCTGATCGTAGCTGCCGCAGATATGATGCCAGTACGCGCCTTCGCACCCGTTGGAGTAATCATGGCCATTTACGTCATGTCGACCGGGAATTTCGAGTGAACGCTTCTTGCCAGTGACAAGCCACTGTCGGACCTGTCGTGTTAATAAACTTAACAATCTGCTTACCCGAATGTTCGTCTAAAGGGATGACTGCCGTTGCCGCAACGATTAACAAGCTTAATATGCGGCTCATAGACTATGGTTCGACTGTCCTGACCGAATATCCACGGACATCGATTTGCCGCTGCGCAGCCTACGGTCCGAAAAATTTCGCTTCATTGGCTTTCGTTGCGCTCATTTTGCAGCCAGGAGAAGCCTAGCGCCTAACCGTTTCTTAGCGCTCGACCGCCATTCCAAAAGACTTTCTCGTCTCTACAATTATTAAATCTCCCAAGCGCTGGAGGCCTCCGTCTTCAGTGCTATACTTTTCTAAGAATTCCGTTTGCCGGCTAATTCGGTTACGGGAGGATTTATGCCATCGAAGAGGAATAGGCGCGGCCCGCATAGCGCAAAAAGTAAAAAAAGAAAACATTCAGCGGGTCAAAACCGCGGCAAACAAACCAAGCCCGCCGGAGAAACGAATCAGCCGTTCGAACAGGATAGTAAGCGACGCGTCGGTCAGCATATCGGTACCGGCCGGCCCCCGCTGATGAAAAAGTAAGGCTTCGACGAAGGCGTCGGCCGAAACCGGTTTTTGTCATCTCGGAGATGGCCTGATGCAAGCACTCCTGCTCCGACACCGCCATCAGTCGGGTTCCACAACTGCAAACACGGAGATTGTCAAAGCGCAGCGGCTCTTGCAAAAATATGGCTACTATTCAGGACGCGTGGATGGGACGTTGAACCAGCGTACACGCGAGGCTTTGCGGTCGTTTCAGCAGTCAAGGCAGCTCGCTATTACTGGTTACAATCGACAGGAAAACGGCGCAAGAACTCGGACAAGAGTGCTAAGTCTTAGCCGGCTGATACTTCTTTGATTATATCCAGCTCAAACGCTCTTTTTGAATGGCTTGCCTGAAACTCGCGACCCCTGTCAGTTATCTCCGCTCGCTTCTTGAGAATTGGCCGTCATCCTGTTCGCTCCTCTCTCTTTGTCAACGGCGCTCCGAAACAAACGCCGGCTGTGCTGGTCACGCTGGCAAGAGCGATGACGGGAAAACAAACGTGAGCCGATACGCCACTAAGGCACCGGCCGCGACAAGCGCGGCGCCGACAAGATAGATCGACCACACTGCCGCAAGCAGTCCGGTGCTGTGATTCGAGTGGGCTTGAGCCGTGGAGTTGCATCCGCTAGAGCGCTCGGTTTCAAAAATTGCCCAAGCCTCACGCTGCCGCAAATTCCCGATGCGGATCATTAGATTGGTGAGAGTTCCGGTGATGTAAGTCGTCGCAATACCCGATGCCTCTAACGGGCGCGCTCCGGCGCTCTGAACGCCCATCGCCAACGCTGAGAGCACAATTAACGACGTGCAAAACGGGTTCTGCAAGCGGAGCAATCGGGATGACGCTCCAGTCAATGGCGAGGAGCAAAAGGAGTGCGGCTTCCAGTGCGAGCGCCTGAGTCACGGATGACGGCCAGACGCTGTTTTCCTCGTTGCGCTTGACGATCCACGATCCAGAAGCCGCTCCGGCGAGGAATCCGCCGACGGCCAGGCCGGAACGAACAGCGGCCGGCGCATTCCTTTCAATGAGAGACAGGCCGAGAAGCACGGTGTTGCCGGTCATGTTGGCGGTAAAAACATGACCCAATTGGAGATAGCTCACGGCATCGACATAGCCAGCGGCACAGGTGAGCAACAACAGTAACTTGTTCCGTCGCGCCACCGAGCCGGTCGGGGTCCGCAAGACACTCGTTGTATATTTCTCCTTCACTGAGTAAGCGCAAATCGAGCGCTGAATTCGCTTCTTTTCAATTTGCTGTCGTCACACTGCTTGCTGCTAAGAAGACAAGAGTCTTGTAACGTGATGGGCGCGAGGATCTCTAACGCTCATCGTCTGAACTCTGCCAGCCTGTTGGGAGATTCCCCTCTTTCCAAAGCTGGGTCAATTCCGCTCGCGCTCTCTGCCAATAGTCACTGTCCCGGCCATCGCGTTGGCCCTCGTTTTTCCAGATGTAATAAGCCGCAATAGAAATCCACTCCTCGGGAAATTCTGGCTCTTTCTCTACTTTTCCGCGGCCTGTAGTCGGTTCGAGTATCGACTTCGCCATAGCATTGCTCTCCTTCCCACGAGCAGTTTTGATGTATTGCAGGTTCCGGTACCCCTCGAGACGAAACAATTTTGGTGCCGCAGCTAAAGCCTTCGAAGAGCTCTCCGTTTTAGAACACAAGAACTACGAAAGCCTTGCCGGGCCCGCTCATTCTACCGCTCCTGGCGACATGCTGGTGTGTGCTGTTTCACGGATAAATTATTTGGCGTTGGAATCTGTCCCGCCTCCGAGACATTGCTAGTGTTCCATGAAGAAGCACTGGGATTCGATCGTTGATACCTCAATCGGCGACGCGAAAATTATCAAAGGAAAGGCCTCGACGGAGGCGTATAACAAATTTTTTGTTTTCTCGCGAAACTGATCGGAGAGTAAAATAAGCCGCTTCGCTAACGAAAACGGCGTTTCGAAGAGTTTCGATTCCGATTAGCAATTTTGTTGAAAATCTCCCTGATCCTATCCTAATAATCTCGTATGGGAGTCGTTCAACCGCGATATCTGCCGGTACCTTATCAGGAAACGCCTGAATCCGGTCGGCTTATCCTGCGTGACGGAACGACCGCTTCTCTCCGTCTGGCCCATCCTGAAGACCGCGAATCCATGCGGGAGTTCTTTTCTCGCCTCTCCGGGGATTCCCGCAGATTGAGATTCCTTTCTTTCTCGCCTCCGAATGCCAAACTGATCGAGTCATTTTGCGACGACTCGGACTTCCGCAAATGCCTTTGTCTGATTGTCACGCGATCGGTACAAGAGAGCTCCCGCATTATCGCCAGCGCCAACTACATGGCTCATGACGAAACCACAGCCGAAGTTGCGATGGCAGTAGACGATGCCTTCCAGGGCAAAGGCATAGGCACACTGCTGCTGGAGCGCCTGACGGTTCTGGCCGCACGCAATGGCTTTCGGCGGTTTTGGGCAATGACAGCGCCCGAGAATCATCAGATGCTCGATGTTTTCCGTGAGTCGGGTTTCGAATGCCGCTCGCGGGGAAACGATGGCTGCGTGGAAATCGATCTCGCCATTACACCGAGCCAAAACAGTGTCGCCCGCGCCGAATTTCGCGATCGAGTTGCCACGAACGCATCACTCCGTGCCTTTTTTCAGCCGAGCTCTATTGCGATTGTTGGCGCGTCCAAGAACTCGAAGAACATCGGGACGCGAGTGTTCAACGCGGTTATCAGCTCCGGTTTTCGCGGGGCAGTCTATCCGGTTAACCCGCGCGGAGATCTGATCGGCTCAGCTAAAGCCTATCCGAGCATCAGAGCGTTGCCCGATGCTCCGGAACTCGTCGTCGTGGCTGTTCCGGCTGCCGCCGTAGAGAAAGTCATCGACGACTGCGCAACCCGGAGTGTTCGTGCGGTGATCGTCATTTCTGCGGGATTTTCCGAGATCGGGGAGGAGGGACGGAAGCGGCAGCACCGACTGCTCGAAAAGATTCGCGGCTACGGCATGCGCATGCTCGGACCCAATTGCCTCGGTCTGCTTAACACCGATCCGGCGGTCCGCCTGAACGCGTCCTTCGCTCCAGAGTTTCCCGTATCTGGAAACGTCGCCTTCAGCTCACAAAGCGGTGCCCTGGGATTGGCCGTCATCTCCATGGCTCGGGAGCGGGGGTTGGGACTTGCCAGCTTCGTTAGCGTTGGCAATAAGGCGGATGTCTCCGGCAACGACCTGCTGCAGTACTGGGAAGAAGACCCGCGCACCAAGGTCATACTTCTCTACTTGGAATCTTTCGGCAATCCGCGTCGCTTCGCGCGCATCGCGAAACGGGTCGGACGTTTCAAACCTATCATCGCGGTAAAAGCGGGCCGAACAGGCGCCGGACGACGTGCTGCGGGTTCGCACACCGCCGCGTTGGCGGCCGATGATGTCGCCACGGACGCGCTTTTCCAACAGACCGGTGTCATACGTGCGGACACTTTGGGCGAAATGTTCGATGTTGCCCTCGCGATGAGCAGCCAACCCCTGCCACGCGGCCGCCGCGTCGCGGTACTGACCAATGCCGGCGGCCTCGGGATCCTCTGTGCCGATGCCTGCGAAGCCAATGGGCTCAGGATCCAGGAACTTGCCGATGAAACCAGGACGCGCTTAAGAGAATTTTTGCCAGCGGCCGCGAGTGTCGGCAATCCTGTGGATATGATTGCATCTGCAGGTCCCGAAGAGTTCCGCCGGGCCGCGGATATCTTGCTCGGCGCAGCTGAAATAGACGCGCTCATTGTCCTTACGATCAATGTCGGCCTTGCAGATCTCGCGGACGTGCGCGGCAGCATCTCCTCTGCCGTGCGCACCTCACGCTCGAAGCGAGGCAGCGAGAAACCGGTACTTACCTGTATTATGGATCATGAAAACGGTGCCCATCGCGTTCCGCCGGGCGGCGAAACCTTGCCCAATTGCACGTTCCCTGAGGACGCGGCCCGCGTTTTGTGCAAAATGGCGCGCTATGCGGAGTGGCGCAATCGGCCCGAAGGCATGATTGTCGACTTCGAAGATATCAGGCCGGACGACGCACGATCGATCTGCGACAATGCGCGCCGCGAGCGCGGCCCAGGCTGGCTCTCCGGCGAAGAGACGCGCAAGCTGCTCTCCGCCTTCGCATTGCCGATTTCGCCGGGCGGCATTTGCGCGACGGCGCAAGAAGCCGTCGAATTGGCGGCTCAGATCGGCTTTCCGGTCGCGCTCAAGCTCGCTTCACGCACGATCGTGCACAAAACGGACTTCGGCGGCGTGCGTCTGAATCTCGGCGATGAACCCTCCGTGCGCCACGCCTTCGAGCAAATCCGTGAGCGCATCGCGCAGAGCGATCAACTCGCGGAAATGGATGGCGTGTTAGTCCAGCCGATGATTGCGGACGGTATCGAGGTGATGGTGGGCATGACACAGGATCCGCTGTTCGGACCGCTGATAGCTTTCGGACTTGGCGGCATTCATGTCGAAATTCTCAAGGACGTCTGCTTTCGCGTGACGCCGATCACCGATCGCGATGCTGCGGAAATGGTACGCGCGATCAAGGGGTATCCGCTGCTCGAAGGCTATCGCGGTCACCCGCGCGGCGATATAACGGCGATCGAAGACTTGCTGCTGCGAGTGGCGCGACTCGTCGAAGAAGTGCCGGAGGTCGTCGAACTCGATTTTAACCCCGTGATCGTCCTGCCGCCGGGCCACGGCTGTCAAATCGTCGACGCACGCGTTCGTGTCGCCGTCTAATTCTTTGCCCACGACAGTGGACTTGATTGTTATCTTCGGCCAAACAGCAGATGATAACGAATACCGATGTGATCCACGCCTTCGTTCTCGCCGGGCAACACACCTTTATGGGACATGTGATCGTAAAACATCGACACACCGTGTTTGCCCGCGACATAGCCGCCCAGCTCAAAACCCAGACGAGGCAACGCACGGTAGCCAAATCCGCAGTCGCTCCGCTCTTCACAACCCACCGGGTCTTTATGCAACGGGCCGTTGTGCACGGCCATGCTCAGGCTGGCGCCGATAAATAGATTGCGCGTCAGATTCTTGGTGAGATCGTCGGTCCATCGATTCGACAGACTCCATTCGTAGTTGAGCCCGGCGTAAAATGCGCTGGTATCTCCGTTGAAATTCGGCGTGACGCCCAGCATCGGCTTGGGTGATCCGATCCAGCGCCAAGCGGGCCAATCCGGTGGCTTCAACTGCAGTTCGAGGTTAGGGTCCACACCGGTTTCATTGCGGTCGCTGAACGGTCCTCGATCGTGCAACAACAGACCAAAAACCGTCTTATGAACCCAGGAATCTTCGGAAAACTCAGGAGCCGCCGCTAGACCGTCGGAGCCGAACAGGAGAAGCGCCAGGCAGAAAATCGAAAATTTCCTCATGATATTAAAACTCGCGGCAGCTGCGATAGACGTTATTTGACGATCAGCACGGAGCAGTGCGCGTAACGGAGGGTTCGTTCCGCGACACTGCCAAGCAGAAAACGGCGCAATCCCGTTCTACCATGGC
>JBIOXP010000277.1:0-6540 GCA_044869705.1 Binatia bacterium
TCGAAGCAGGCTCATCTAGAATTCCTTCGTGAGCGGAGTTTTTCAATCACCTCACAGTTTGTGACACAAGTTAAGCTGGTACGGGTATCACAACCAGCTTGCCCTGCATCTGTCTACCCTGCATGAATTTGGACTCGTGTCACAAACTGTGAGGTGATTGAAAAACTCCGCTCGCGAACGAATTCTAGATGAGCCTGCTTCGATGAAGCCCAACAGTGACGCCTCGTTTGCGGGAATTCCTCAGCCGACTCAAGACCTACTCCTTTTCGTTGAATCGATTCTCGATCAGCTTCTCGATCGCCCTGACTGCGCGCTCGGCATCATCGCCGTTCGCTTCCACTTGGATTTTACTCCCCTGCGTGGCTGCCAGCGTGAGCACTCCCATGATGCTGCGGCCATCGGTCGTTTGTCCGTCCTTCGAGAAATTCACCTGAGCAGAAAACTTATTCACGGTTTGAACAAGCAAAGCGGCGGCGCGAGCGTGGAGACCCAGCTTGTTTCTGATCTCGATTTTTTTGACGATCTTACTCACGACATCACTTTTCAATATCGCGGTGCTTTACGTGAATGCGCAGATCGCCACCGCTAAAACGTTTTCGAAGCTCCTCCACGAGCACGACTGAACGATGACGCCCGCCGGTGCACCCCAGGGCCAGGGTGAGGCTACTTTTCCCTTCCCGCTCATAGAGCGGCAAAGTAAACTCGAGTAGTGCATACAAACGATCCAGAAAAACGCGCGTCTCCTGTTTTCCGAGCACATATCGCCGGACCGTGGAATCGAGCCCGGTCTTAGGGCGCAGTTCGTTAACGAAATAGGGGTTCGGGAGAAAGCGGACGTCGAGGATCATGTCGGTATCGTGGGGAATCCCGTATTTATATCCGAACGAGGTGAAGAACAACGCCATTCGCCGCGCCTGAGCGACTTCGCAAAACTGCTGTTCCATCTCTCGTTTGAGCTGGTGGACATTGAAATCGCTCGTATCGATAATTTTGTCGGCTAAAGCGCGGATCGGTTCGAGTGCCTTCCTTTCGCGCGAAATGCCCGCCTGTATGGAGTCCTGGCCAGCCAGTGGATGCGGTCGCCGTGTTTCGCTGAAGCGACGGAGCAAAACGTCATCGGCGGCGTCGAAAAACAATACTTGGACATGGTGACCGGCACTGCGCATTTCGGAAAGCACCGCAGGAAGTGCCTGAAGAAACTGCCCACCGCGCAGATCGACACCGAGGGCGATGCGTCGAATTTCCTCTTCGTGGCCGTGAGTGAGGTCGATGACCTTGGGGATCAAGAGGGCGGGAATGTTATCGATACAAAAAAAACCGTTATCTTCCAGGGCGCGGATCGCGAAACTCTTCCCGGAGCCGGAAAGCCCGGTGATGATAATCATGTCCAACGGGCCGGCCATTGGTCAATCAAACATCAAAATTTCTCATCCTCTTCCAATATGGTGGTATAAAGTTCCTGACTCGACTGGCCCGCCATGAGACGGCGCCGAAACGCCTCGT
The DNA here is from genome assembly GCA_044869705.1 of Binatia bacterium. Lineage (GTDB taxonomy): Bacteria > Desulfobacterota > Binatia > UBA9968 > UBA9968 > DP-20. The sequence continues at coordinate 1,504 of JBIOXP010000277.1, forward strand.
CTTTTAGTAGCCGTGAAATCCGCGCCAGCGCCTTCAGATGATCGGCGGCGGCATTTTCCGGTGCGACCAGGACGAAAAACAAGTGCGTTGGAGCCCCGTCGAGCGAGGCAAAATCGATCCCCTCGGGGCTGCGTGCAAAAACCCCGACGACTCGTTCCACGCCGTTGAGTTTGCCGTGCGGAATTGCCACGCCTTCTCCGATTGCTGTCGTACTGATTCGTTCCCGTTCGAGCAGGACCTTGAGAACCTTATCCTTGTCAAGGCGATGCGTCGACCCCAAATAACCCGCCATCTCCTCGAGTGCAGCGTTTTTATCGCGGCTCGCCAGTTCAGGGACTATCGTTTCTCGGCTGAGAAAATCGGTGATTTTCACGGGTTGGACTTTCTTCGCTCAAGCTTGATTTTTTCTTTTTGTTTGGTGATCTGGCGCTCGATTTTGTCGATAGCCAAATCGATCGCCGCGTATAAATCATGATGCTCTTCTTTGGCGAGAATCGTCGCACCCCGGGTATGAAGATCGAGTTCCGCCAATTGACGCTCTCTTCCGTCCACCGCGAGAATAATATGAGCCTCTAGAGGATGGTCGAAATACTTCCCGAGGCGCTGGATCTTTTGTTCCGCATAGCGCTTCAGCGCCGCGGTGGGCTGGGTATGACGAAACGTGACCGAAACTTTAATCTCGCTCATCGTTGGCGCCGGTCCTGAAGAGGCTATTTACGGAAAAACGGCTGCCTTCGTTTTGAAGAAGGAAGAATGCCCATCGCCTCGCGGTATTTTGCCACGGTGCGTCGCGCAATCTCGATCGAGTCCGTCGATAACGCTGCGGCGATATGCTGATCGCTATAGGGTTTGCGCGGATCTTCCGCCGAGATGATGTTGCGAATTTTTTCTTTGACACTTTCGCTCGCGACGTCCTCGCCATTACCCCCTCTTAGGCCGCTCTGAAAGAAGAACTTGAGCTCAAAAAGTCCTTGCGGAGTATGAACGTATTTGTTCGCTGTAGCTCGGCTTACGGTCGACTCATGCATGTCGATATCTTCGGCGACATCGCGCAACACCATGGGCTTCAAGTGGCTGACACCATGATCAAGAAACTCCTGTTGAAACTTGAAGATGCTCTGTGTGACTCGAAATAATGTCTGTTGCCGCTGTTGAATGCTTTTGATCAACCAGTGAGCGGCGCGCACTTTCTCCTGTAAGTATTGCCGCGCTTGTTCCTCGGCCGCTCCTTCTTGGCCGGCAAGACGGCGATAAAGCGAATTTACCCGTAACCGCGGCACGCCATCATCGTTCAGAAAAATGACGTATTCGCCGCCGACTTTCTCGACAAAGACGTCCGGCAAAACAGTTCGCACTTCATCTTGCTCGAAACCTCGCGACGGCTTGGGCTCAAGGCTTGCGATGAGATGCGCCGCTTCGGCAATTTCATCGATCGACACGGCCAATTCTTTCGCGAGTTTTTCATAGCGCTTGGATTCCAGAAAGCTGAGGTAATTGGCGACGATTTTCGCCGCCAGGCTGTCGCTCAGTTTCAAGTTCTCAAGCTGGATCAATAGGCATTCGCGCAGATCACGTGCCGCAACTCCGACAGGATCGAAAAACTGAATGCGCCGAAGCACGGTTTCGACCTCTTCAGGTTGGGTTTCCGTCGCGTTACAAATGTCTTCCCGGCTAAGCACGAGGTAACCATTTTCGTCTAGATTCTGAATCACATGCAGCCCGATGGTCGATTCGCGCTCAGTGATTTTCGAAAGGCGAAGTTGCCAGATGAGATGATCTTCGAGGGTGGTTTTCTTGGTTAGGCTGTTCTCCCATGATGGCGGCGCGTCGCCGTCTTCGGAAGTCGCTTCCGCCGTGAGAGAACCGTGGATCGAATTGGAATGGGTATCGAGATACTCTTGCCAATCGAGCGTACCAATTTTGTCAACTGCGGAGAGTTCGCGATTGACCACCAAATCGGCTGGGTCACTAGCGGTGGCCACCGGCGCCTCGGCTCTTGGTTGTTCAGCAGTGCCCTCGGGTTCTTCCGTGGCTCCTTCCTCAAGAGCAGGGTTTTCCTGAAGTTCCTTGACGACCATTTCTTCCAGTTCCACTCGGGACAGCTGCAACAGCTTAATCGCCTGCTGCAGCTGCGGCGTCATTACGAGCTGCTGGGTCAGTTTTTGAACTTGGCGAATCTCAAGAGCCATATTTAAAACTTAAAACCTTCTCCCAAGTAAAATTTTCGCGCTTTTTCACTCCCGGCGATTGTTTCAGGAGTACCCTGTTCGAGTATTGTGCCCTCGTTTACAATATATGCTCGATCGCAAATTCCCAATGTTTCACGAACATTGTGATCCGTTATCAGTATACCGATGCCGCTATCGATCAGCCGGCGCACGATTTTCTGAATCTCAGCTACCGCAATTGGATCGATCCCGGTAAACGGTTCGTCGAGCAAAAGGAAGAAAGGCGACAATACTAACGCCCGAGCGATTTCCACCCTGCGACGTTCACCGCCGGATAGTGTATAGGCCTTATTCGCTGCAAGGTGCTGAAGCCCGAGCATCTTCATCAACCCGTCGGCACGCTCTTGTTGCTGCTCATTGCTCAATTCGAGCGTTTGCAGCACAGCGCGAAGGTTATCTTGTACGGAGAGGCGGCGAAAAACCGATGACTCCTGGGGCAAATAACTGATGCCAGCTCTGGCTCGTTGGTAGATCGGTGCTTCGGTCAAATCGTCGTCGTTCATAAAAACCCGGCCCTCATCGGGCTGAACCAGACCTACCAACATATGAAAGGTGGTAGTTTTGCCCGCGCCATTAGGCCCAAGTAACCCGACCACTTCGCTGCCTTTAACCTCCAAGTTGATGCCGTCGACCACGCGTCGCCCGCCGTAGCACTTCACCACCGAGACCGCTTTGAGCAGACTCATTTCTGCTTGGCATCCTCTTGCTCCCGGTTCTTCAGCTCCTCTGGAAAAACTGTCGCCTGAACTCTGATCTTCCCGTCGCCCTCCGCGACCGCTCGGTCCTGATCCATATAGTACACGACTTTAACGCCGCTCACTTGGCTATTTCCCTGACGCATTACCGGGCTCCCCGTCAGTGTTACCGTCTTTGTTTTATCGTCGAATACAGCCTTTTCACCGGTGGCAACGCGATTGCCTTGCGTGGCGTTCACCTTACCTTCGGCGACGATTTGCTTCATCTGCTTCATTTCGGGATCGTAGTAAGCAGTGAGCGTTTCACTGCGCATCGTCATATCGGATTGAACCGTCACCACTCGGCCTTTGTATGTGATCGTGTTTTTTGTCTGATCCACTTCCATCCAGTCCGCCGTAATGTAGATCGGATCCTTTTTGTTGAACTCAAATGCCGTCGATCCTTTTTTGTCTGAGCCTTTCGTCGGCTCCGCTGCATTAGCCGGCCCGATTGAAAAGATCAAAAAGCACCCTAGCAGTACTGCAGCTCTCTGGATCCGACCCATAATCATTATCCCCCGATCGGCGCTGATGAGCTAGGGCTATTCTTTTTCTTCGCCATCTTTTCCGGCTCGATTCTGCTCTTGACAGCACGTATGAGACGCACTTTTTTGTCCTGTATTTCCACTTCCATGCGCGCCCCTTCTAACTCAATCCCCTCTCCTGTGACGGTTGTCCGATTGGGCAGAACAATTTGATCCTGGGCAGGCAGGTAGTTAGCCTCCTCTGATTTCAGGATGTAGCCCTGAAATGTCACCTGAACATCACCCCGCAACTCCATTCTCTCGAGTTCCTTTTCGTTAAGATAAAGGAGAGCCTCGTTGCCTTTGGTCTCAGCGACTTCGCCTTTTTTATCGTAATAGTAAAAGCGTGGTTTTTTGATTAGCGCTTCCTTCTGTTCTTTGAAGTAACTCGCCTCGTCGCCGAACAGTTCCCACACCTTGCGTCCGTCCTCTATTTTAGCGCGATGGAATTCTTTTAATCGAAGCGAAGACTCGGGAAGGTAGTCCAAGGCTTTCACTGGATTTGCCTTGACCTCCTTGTGAACGCGCCGGAGAACGTCTGAAACTTTGTAAGTGATAGCTGCCAAAGAAACCAAAATGGCCGCCAGAAGAATCGACCGTCGCGCTTTTCTCATGGTTCACAAAAATACCACTCTTGGTTTCCGGTGTAAAGGTTCGGCATGAAATTTGCTTTTATTGCCCTACGGTACGCCACTTCCGTTGAGTTTTGAGAAGCAGTTCAGCAATTTCGCGTACCGCGCCTTGCCCGCCGCTTGCCAAGGTTACATAGTCCACCGCACGTTTGAGGCCGGGCCATCCATCACGTACGGATATGGCGAAACCCGCTTGCCGTAGGATCGGCAAATCGATGATGTCGTCTCCCACGTATGCAATCTGATCATCTGTTAAGCCGGCCGTACGCTTGATCTCAGAGTAAGCTTCGAGTTTATCGCGCACACCTTCACGCACTAAGTGAACCCTAAGTTCCTTGGCGCGACGCCGCACACTGGCAGACTTCCTGGCGCTCAGAAATCCCACGTCTATTCCAGCCTGCAAAAGGAGCGCAATTCCTTGGCCGTCGCGAACGTAAAACTGCTTAGTTTCAATGCCGCGATCATCGATGATAATTCGTCCATCGGTGAGAACCCCATCGACGTCTAACAGGAGTAACTGGATTCTTGCTGCCTTTTTCAGAACATCAGCAGGAGGTCGTTTCACGAGTAATTGCTAAAGGCCGGCCTTGAAAATGTCGTGCAGATGAATAACGCCGATCGGCTTTGCGCTGCGACTGTCAGTGACAAATAACGAAGTTATCGGCCTGGGCGTGTTCTGTTCCATTCGGGCGAGGGCCTCGGAGGCAAGTGCGTCTTTGGAGATCGTTCGCGGTGTAGTCGTCATTACCTCATGCGCAGTTTTACTGAAAATTGCATTACCATGTTTTTGCAATCCACGACGCACATCGCCATCGGTAATGATTCCGACGAGTTTTTCATGTCCATCAACGACTCCTGTAACCCCAAGTCGTTTATCAGTAATTTCGAAGAGCGCTTCCGTGATTGCTGTATCAGACCG
>JBIOXP010000278.1:0-4397 GCA_044869705.1 Binatia bacterium
TTCGAGTTGGTGATCAACTTGAAAACCGCCAAGCAGATCGGCATCACGATTCCCCCTAATCTGCTGGCGAGAGCCGACAGAGTGATCAGTGACGCAGTGCACTAACACTTAGGGAGCAACGGCAATCCAAAGGAGGGACAATGCGACCGAGTTATTGGTTAGTAATTGCGCTATTCGGATTAGTGCTGACAGGCTGCGCTAGCATGCACACTCCGCCGACTCTGGAGATGCGACAGGCATTGGCTCCGACCGGCAAGCTACGCGTAGCGCTCCAGCTTGGCACGCCGCACAATGTGATACGGGACTCCGTGTCGGGTGAGATGAAGGGAGTCGGATTTGATCTCGGGAAAGAGTTGGCCCGGCGCATCGGGGTTCCGTTCGAGCCGGTTCTGTATTCCTCAGTCGGAGACCTTCTGGAGGCGGGGAAATCCGGCGCTTGGGATGTCGCCTTTGTTGGGTTTAGTCCCGCGCGGGCGAAGGAATGGGACTTTACAGCGCTGCACCTGGAAATCGAATTCGGCTATCTCATCCCTGGCGGTTCTTCGATCTCAACAATGACTGATGTGGATCGCCCCGGGATCCGAGTTGCCGTGCAGGAGAAATCCGGCCCGGATGCTTTCTTTTCGAGTACGCTAAAAAATGCTGTTGTAATCCGAGCGTCAAGTAACCCTGGCGCAATGGAGGTGCTCAAATCCGGGCGAGCCGACGTCATGGCCAGCATTAAACCGACCCTGTTTGAGATGTCGAATCAATTGCCTGGTTCTCGCGTTCTCGACGGTCGACCCGGCATTGATCCTCATGCGATGGCGATGCCGAAGGGGCGGAATCTCGGCGCGGCGTATGCTCGCCGATTCGTCGAGGATGCGAAGTCCGAAGGTTTGGTCAAGGCGGCGATCGAGAAGGTCGGAATGCGTGGCGCGGTTGTGGCCCCACTTCAGTGATGGTGCGCAAAGCCCGCAGGCTTCCTGCCGCGCCAGATAGCGGGCCATCAGTGTGTTCCGTGGCTCTTGTAAAACTCAACGTAAGCCTGAAGGATCGCTCGCACGTCCGATCGATTGTCGCTCTCGTTCAAAATTCAAAGCGCGTTGAGCATGCCGGCTTGCTCAAAATATACTTTCAGGAAAACCGTGATCGCTCGCTCTTCGTCGTTGAGTTCGTCACTGATTGCCATGCCTGAAGCCTCCCGTGTCGTATCGGTTGCTATAAGAGAAATTTCAAGGCAAAAACAAGCAGCGGGCGCTTGAGTGGGGCACGTTTATCAGCTCACCCGGTCATTTGACGAGCGGTGCCGGAGCAAATAACGTGTTCGCCCGATCAAACTGGAGGAGGTCACCCTGTGATGAGATCAGTTAGATTATCTGCGGTGCTTCTCGGTCTACTTGTCCTAATATCGGGTTGTGCAACGGTCAGTTATCCTCCAGGCGATAGCACCGAGAGAATCACCTGGACGGAATACCTTGACTGTTAGAACGTGACAACTGAGATTTGACTCGGTTGGCGGCTGAAACCCGCCGCACGCATTCCGGCGAGTCGTTATCGGGTGAATTGACGAGCGTCGAAACTTCGTAGGCTTCAAGATCCTCTGACACAACTGGCTGCGTGACCAGCGAAAGTTCTAGGTCGTCTGATTGATTCTTCAAGCCATTGCCGGCCCATGTCTCTGCGATACATCACCGGCATCCGATCATGAATGGGCCGTAACAGCGCATTGGCGTGCGTAGTCATGATCGTGAAGCTGTATAGCGGCTTTCCAATCTCCCGATCTATCCAGCAGTCCCACAGCCCAGGAAGATTGAGCCTCTGCGCTTCGCGATAACGCTTCGATAGGCACTCGCTTCCCCTTCAAAAAAGTAAGCCCAGTGATGGTTAGCGTATGCGTCGAGCCCAGAATCGCCGTTCGCAGTTCCCGCAGCGATACTGCCTAATTGACACTAATCGTAGTAATCTTTCCAGTAAGTCGTGGCGGCGTGACCGGCTGATCAGGTTGCTCTTGCAATTCGGGCACGTGATCACCCGTAAACGTTTGTACAGCCTCATCAAATGGGTCCAAAATCAATCTTAGCTTACCGCCTAAGTCACTTCCGAAGACGAGCCTTATCGAAATCCGTACTGAATCGTCTGTTTGCCGACACAATCCAAGACATCCGGTAAGAACATCGAGTACACCGCCCGTTGACGGCCTGCAAGGATTGCGGCCGGGCTCACGAATGGTGATGCCGATGTAACCGTTGCAGCGGGGACATGCCCTAGAGTGTTAGCGGGCCATAAATCGTTATTAGTGTTGTTCCGTGGCTCTTTATAAGCGCGGGTACACCTGAATGACGGATCGCACGTCCGCTATATTCTCGCTCTCGTTCAAATCCAAAGGGCATTGGGCATTCCGGCTGACTTGAAGTGTCGTTTCAGGAAACCATGATCGCCTGCTCTTCGTCGCTGAGTTCATCACTGATTGCCACCGTTGAAGCCTCCCGGTGTCTTATCGATTGCTATAGGATAAGTACTTAATGAAAGACAAGCAGCAGGCGCATTAACGGCTTTATCGCTCGCGAAGGAAACTAAGCCGTGCCCGTCTTACGTTAATCCGCCTCGGTGCTATCATTGAGAGCGCAAACAAGCACACAGACAGTAAGCGCCGGAGCAAAGCAGAGAAAGAAAAATAGCCGGAGCCTCAAGGCTCGAGGATTATATACGCTTTTCCATCCCAGCCATTCTTTGATCTAAAGTCTCGCAGGTACGCTTCGATCAGAAACTTTGCTTCTTGATCCGAAATAAGCCCGCTTTTCCGGGCAGATGCTATGGATTTCCCCCAGATCCGCTCCTACTCGATCTCTTTCCTATTCACTGTCGCTCCCAAGTCGAAAATCCGCAACTATACATGACACCGAGTAGAAGCCAAACGGGAATTCAAGCAAGCCGTGCTTCTGCACATTATCTTGGCCGAGCATATTTTGGTTCTAGACTGAGCGTGCCGGTAGGAAGATTTTTCCGGTAGGGATCTTCTTCTGTTGGAGGGGATTACCTCACCTCATGCCCGTGATTATTTTCTACAAGTAACCGAATTTTTTCATCCCGTAGCAATGGCCTAACTGTGGCACATACGTTGCCCTTGGGTGCTAGAAGAGAAGCAACCGCGTTAGGAGGATACTTACATGAAAAAAGGTACTGTTGTTTGGGGCATAATTGTGGCCGGCGTCATGTTGTTTATTTCGGGGAGTCTGGTGCAGGCAGCGGATAAGGTTAATCGGTATAGTGATCGCGACAGAATGAAAACCGCGAAAGATTCCGAAGACAAACTCGAAAAGGCATTGGAAACCGGCGAGACCAAAGAGTTCTATCGACGGGAGCTCGAAAAAATGGGCTGGCAAATTACATCGGTCAATTACGATAAACCTGATTACCTGGAGTACGAAATCGTCAAAGGCGACGATTCATACGAAGTACAAATCGACTTCGATAAAAACAGTAATAAAGCAACCAAGGTCGATGTAACCACCAATGTGTGGAAGACCGATGAGACCGAACGGGCCCTGAAAGACAGAAACAAAGTCGCTTATCCAAACAAAACGACGACCAATCCTGAGCGTTATAGTGATCGGGACCGTATCAAGAGGTCAAAGGATTCCAAAGATAGTTTGGAAAAAGCGTTAAAAACCGGTGAGACTAAACAATTTTACCGTCGTGAGCTGGAAAAGCTGGGCTGGAAAGTAACCTCTGTGAACTACGATAAACCAGATTATCTGGAATACGAGATCGTCAAAGGTGATGATACATACGAGGTCCAAATCGATATGGACAAGAACAGTAAAAAAGCAACCAAAGTCGATGTGACCACCAACGCGTGGAAAACCGACGCGACCAAACAGGCTCTGAAAGCTAACGACCGCACAGCAGCGCGTCGATAACGGAGTAATCTTTTGATGGGCGCGTAACGCTAAATGGATGGACACCCCCGTTGCCGGAAACCCGGTAACGGGAGGTGCTCAGGTTTAAACTGCATTACCTAAAGCAACTAGACAATTTCCGGCTTTCCTGAATCTACCCGATCGCGACATCAATAACCCAAGCTTCCGCTTCGCCTGGAGCCCCAAACGGGTAATACGGTCCGAGCGCTAGCCTTTTCTCTGATCCGGCTTCTTGCCAATTAACAATCGACACAGCCCAACATCTTGTACCGCGTTCACAATTCACAATGATCGCATGTTGTTTATAGACCAGACTCGACGTTCAAATTAGCTGCCCAAAATGTCCCTAAATAGCCCATTAGTTACCAGAAGCGCAAACGCTATGACCGAAGCTGAATTTTCAACGGGCGAGAAGAAATAGACGGGAGCCTCTACGGGAGAGACTCTGCTTTGCAGTTTGGAATTAAGAAAAACTCTTATTGCGCTACGGCGGAC
>JBIOXP010000279.1:0-4859 GCA_044869705.1 Binatia bacterium
AATTTGACCGTTCCCGAGATGACGGTTCTCGTCGGTGGTATGCGCGTCCTGAATGCTAACTCCCAGCAGTCCAGACACGGTGTTTTCAGCAAGCGTCCTGGGATGTTGACGAACGACTTCTTCGTGAACCTGCTCGACATGAGCACGGAGTGGAAGACATCCGGCTCGGATAAGAACATGTACGAGGGTCGCGACCGCAAAACGGGCGAGCTCAAGTGGACCGGCACCGCCGTTGACCTCGTCTTCGGCTCGAACTCCCAGCTCCGAGCAATCGCCGAATTTTACGCACAAGAGGATTCGAAGGAGAAGTTCGTGCGTGACTTCGTGACTGCGTGGAACAAGGTGATGAACAACGATCGCTTCGACCTGGCGTGAATTTAACGGCAGACTCATCCAGCGGTCCCGAAGCTATTCTGAATTGCATGATCGGATTATGAGGATGCGCTAAGCCGATAAACTAACGAACTGGGTGAGCAACAGGTGAGGGCGGTGTTCAAAATCTGAACATCGCCTTTTTCTCTTAGACTCGCTTTCGGATAATTCTAAAATCACGGATCGATCGCGTGATTGAATCTGACCCGGAACCACAGATCGCTCGCGATGATCTCCCTCATGACGCGGGAGCGCCATCGCTGATGAGTAGGGGAAAACAGGGTTTTTTGCATGAATTGCGCGATTGAATAGGTCAGCCAGTGAATTTCCTACTGTCCGTGCTCCATGGAATTATTTCGGAGGGGGAGAATAGCCCAAATCTATCAGACGCAACTCTCGGTCCGACCGGGATAAGAGGCTTTGGACTTCACGGTATCGTCTTCAGTCGCTCGCGCATCTGTTCTGCGCTCATCTCGGCGCCGTATAGCGGGCCTCCTTGTTCAAAGACCTTGGAGCGTTGTAGCGAGCCGAGAATCACGGGCTCGAATCCCGCATCACGCACCAAGCCCGATGCCACTTGCAACGCTTCCTGATCGTCGCCGGCGATCGGTATCGCGATACGCCCTTCGGGCCGGTTAGAAAGATTTGCGACCTTGCGGGAACTCAAGATGTTGAACGCACGGACGATGCGCGCGCCGGCTAATAATTTCGCCGAGGTCAGTCCAACTCCGTTTTCCCGCGCCGGCTTTGCAATCTCCCCATCGCGCGCGATGACAGCATTGCCGGCATCGATGACTATCTTGCCGACAAACTCTTGGGCGTAATCCTTGCCGATCTGCGGATATGCGCCATAAGGCACGCCGATGAAAACGACATCACCGAATACCAACGCTTCGCGCACGCTCCCCGTGCGAGCGAGGGGACCAAGCCCTTCTGCGAGTGACTTGAGCTCTTCCGGATGGCGCGAGGAGAACAACACCGGATGGCCGGACTTCACCCACAACGTTCCGAGCGTGCTGCCGATATTACCGGAACCGATGATGCCTATCTTGAACGGAGAACCGGTCGTTGCCGTCTGGCCGAGCAAGGTTGATGGTGGAATTTCAAAGCCAGGAGTCAAACCAATAATGACGATGATGGCACAAAGAAGCGGACGAATCCGAATAAAAAAATGGTCCCGCATAACAGCATCCCTTTCCAATTGTAGTTGATTCCAGCAGACCATGCTTTTCACGTGGCCGGAACCGGTGCAACTGACGTCTATGTCTCCGCGCGCGCAAGCCGCTCCTGTTTTCGTCCGAGCCAGAGCGCATTGATCAGCCACGCGATCGAGATGGGAACAGCGACCATCGATATTCCGGTGAAGGCCAGGCCCAGAAAACCCAAAGCCGCAAAGGACCACGCTCCCACTTGATCGCCTGTCCGATAGATCACCGTATCGATGAAGCTCTTAGCCTCATATTTGTCTTCCCGCGGCACAACGGTAAACAAAACCTCCCGCGCCGGTCGAGCGAAGGAAAAATTTCCCGCGCGCCGCAAGACTTGATAGACAACCACAACCGCGATGGTCGGGGCCATGGCGAGGGCGCCGAAACCCAAAATGCTCAGGCCCGGCAGAATAGCCAGCGTAAGGGCGACGCCGATGGCGCGCAGAATTCGAGCAGTGAGTAAAAGCTGGGCGATCAATGTCAGGATATTGACCCAGAGATCGATGCGGGCGAAAAACGCGGTACGCGCGCCCCGATCTGCAAAACCCTGGCGCGCAATCTCCAGTTGCTGGAAATAAAGCAGCGTCGAAGTGACGGAGAAGAGCAGCATGTACACGCTCAGGTTGATTAAGTACGGTGATTTGAAAGCGTGGGTCAGGCCGGCAAACACGCTGCCGCCAATGGGCGCTTTGTCGCTTTGCGCTTGCGGCCGTTGGTGCAACCCATCGGACACACCCGACAATTTCCGCACGCTGAATACCGCCGCTTCCAAAAGCACCGCCGACCCCAAGAGCAGATAAGTCGCGGGGACATTTTTCGACAGCGACGCTGCAATGCTCGAGCCTGCGATCCCCCCGAGAGTCGCGCCGGCGGCAATAAATCCAAAGAGCCGTTTACCCTGCTCGGAATCGAAGACATCCACCATCAGCGCCCAGAACACGGAGACGACGAAGAGATTGAAAATCGATGTCCAGATAAAAAAAACCCGACCCACCCAAATATGTTGCTCCGCCGTCGCCACATTGAAACACAGGATGAAAATCAGAAGATTGACGATAAAAAATCGGTAGGAAATAGCGATGAAGCGCACCCGCGGTAGTTTGGCGACCAGTGCGGCAAACGGCGGATTAACGACGATCATGCCAAGTAAAGTGCCGGTGAAAAGCCACGGGAGATTTTCGATCCCGCCGGCAACTCCCATATCGTCGCGGATAGGGCGCAGAATATAATAGGCAGACAGAACGCAGAAGATGTAAAGCCAGGACCACGCCAGAGCACGAATCTCGGCCGGACGCACATCGATGAGACGTTTCAGCAGCCGGTAAGCCGACCCGGCTTGCACCAGCTCCGCGGCTTCAGATTCGCTCATGAATTTCCTTTGGTTTGCGGAGACTACTCGAGGTTCGTTCTTCGTTCAGTCGGACTACTGAATTCGCGTCGAAACCTGAAGTGCGGGCGCTGCTCACAACCCATCGATGAATTTTTCCATCCGAACGCGCGTCGCGTGGTCTGGCAGACGTCCGCGCGCCGCGCCGAGGTTATCGGTGACGTATTCCGCCTTAGCCATGCCGGGCACCGCGCAGGTAACCGCCGGATGAGAGACGATGTACTTCAGAAAAAACTGCGCCCAGGTCTTACAATCAAACTCGGCGGCCCAGTCCGGCAGTTTCTTTCCCTGCACCGCATTGAACAAACGACCCCGCCCAAACGGCAAGTTGATCATCGCCGCCATGCCGCGATCGGCGGCCAGCGGCAAAATGCGCTCGTCGGCATTGCGGTTGTCGAGCGCATAATCGACCTGAATAAAATCAAGACTTTCGGCCTTCATCGTCTGCTCGAACTCGGCGTACTGGTTCTCAAATGAAGTCGTAATCCCGATGTAGCCGATGCGTCCCGCTTGTTTTAGTTCCCGCAGCGTCTGCAGGTGTGTCTTGCTATCGCGCAGGTTGTGTACGGCGATCAAGTCAATCTTCGCGGCGCGCAGGCGTTTAAAGGATCGTTGAATTTGATCGATGCCGGCCTGTCGGCCCGACGTGCTTACCTTGGTCGCAAAGAATAACGAATCGCGAATCTTGAGCTCATCAACCAGCTCGCCAACGACCGCCTCTGCGGTTCCATAGGTCGGCGACGAATCGATGACTTTCCCGCCCAGCTCTTTGAATTGACGGAGCGTATCTCTCAGCGGCGCTTTTGCCGCTTCGGTGGTAATCTCCTCATAACGGCGCGCGGTGCCGACACCGACGACCGGTATCGTCTCGCCGGTTGAGGGAATCTTCTTTTGAATCAGGGGCTCGGGCTGTGCCAGCAAGCTGCCTGGGCGGAGAAGAGCCGAAGCCCCGGCACACACGCCCATTTTAAGCAGTTCACGACGATTCAGGTTCATCTCACAACTCGCCAGCCGCGCCCGAAAGTTTGCCTGAGCACATTACTTTCTGCTTCGGATCTCCGGGGTTTCAGGTCCGCCGCCAGATCTGCAATCTCCGGGTTCGAACCGCTCTTTTGCAGCATTTCCGCCATCGGCATGGCCATCGATACCATTTCTTTCATCACCCGCAGGGGTCCATTCGGACTGGTGCACGTTACGGCATGTCCGACCATCGGCGCAACAGCGAGGACTGCGGCTCTGGTTTCCTATCTTGGCTATCGTACTTACCGGCTGGCCAATTTCGCAAGGGCTGTTCAACATTCCGGCGGTCAGGTTTTTTCCGAAAATGATTTGGCTATTTGGTTTTTTGTGAAATCATAGTTCGGCAGCAAAATAACGCTTGGCAATTTTTTATTGTGTCGGGCGATTCCCGGCGGATGCGTCGGATAGTTCGTCCGGCGAGCCGATAGAGCCTTATTCAACTCCATTTAAAATCGTGTCACGCTCGCGATATGCGCTCGAAACGCGTGCGCCGGAATCAGACCCGTAAGCAAACGCCCCTGCCGGAATTCATCCAGCCGCAACTGGCGACCTTGGTCAATTCAGTTCCTCCAGGTAACGAATGGCTCCATGAAATCAAATTTGATGGCTACCGAATCTTGTGCCGGGTCGAGAATGGAAAAGCCCGGTTCTTAACGCGTGAGGCGCAAGACTGGACGCAGCGCTTTAGTGGATTGGTAAAGATTGCAGAACAATTATCCGCGCATCAGTTATTTTTTGACGGTGAGATCGTGGCGCTGGATGCCGACGGGGTCAACGATTTTCAGCTTTTACAGAACAGTTTGAAACAAAAAAGCTCGGCGAATCTGGTCTATTACGTTTTTGATTTGCTCTATCTGGACGGTCGCGATCTT
>JBIOXP010000280.1:0-12131 GCA_044869705.1 Binatia bacterium
CCTGCTTCCACGCACGCGCAAAGAGCACGAGCATCAGAGCGAGAAACATCAGTGATCGACGATGGCGCATGATCAGTCCTCCTCACCAGGTTTATCGGTGCCGGGTGACATCATGCGCCAAAAAAAAGTGAGGTCAAGGCCATCGGCCATGAGTTGTGCAGCGAGCACAGCCTTTGGTTGCGGTGTTTCGTCGCGACTTCATTCCCATCAACGTGCGTAGGCATCATAAGACCGATTCCTCGCTTCGACAGACTAGTTCGGAGCTCTCCGACGCGGGCTCAGGGCGAGCGGGTAAGCGCTCGGTTCCTGAGAAAGCGCACCCTTCGTGGTGAGCCAAGTCGAACCATGAACGGTGTTTTCTCACAGTCTGTCGCTCGGCATGGTACGTTACAGAAATTTTTCGCATGCGCCGTGCCCTGCATTGACTCAACACAACGTTTGAGGTACTAGAGGCACCGTTCTGCGAGGAACGCGCATATGGCGGGCAAAGGAATACTTGTTACCGGCGGCTCCGGACTAGTCGGAGCTTACGCCGTAAAAATGTTGCTCGATCGCGGTGAGCGGCCGGTGATTTACGATGTCGCGGTAAACGAGCATCTGCTCAATGCCGTCGGTGTCGAAATCGGCAAAGTCACGGCCATCCGCGGCGATATGATGGACTTGCCGGCGCTGATTTCCGCACTACGCGATCGTGATTGCGATCGGATTATTCATCTTGCCGCCTTCTTGGGAGAAGAAGTACAGCGCCGCCCGTACAGCGGCGTGCGGCTGAACTTCATGGGAACGGTCAATGTTTTTGAAGCCGCGCGTCTCGAAAAAGTTTCCCGGATCATCTTCCCGAGTTCAGGAACGGTTTACTTGGGATCCCTTGGCGAGGGCTTGCAGAAAATCGATGAGACGATTTCGATGAACCCGCCCTCGATTTACGCTGCCACCAAGGCGAGCTGCGAGTTCATGGGACGTGCGTACGCGAAACGCTACGGCTTTGAATTTGTTTGCCTTCGCTATACCGGCGGCCTTTACGGTCCCTCGCCGGCTGCCCTCAAAGCAACGCGCGAAATCGCCATCCAACAGATGATTCGCGCCGCTGTGAAGGGCGCGTCCGCAAAGATCGGCTGGCCTTACGGGCCGGCGGAAATTCTCTACGGCAAGGATGCCGCCAAAGGCACTGTATTGGCAGTGCTCAAGGACAAATTCAAGGACACTCTCTTTCACATTGGTAACGGCAAAACACTCAGCGGCGACGACATTGTTGCCGCAGTTCGCAGGGCTTATCCAGGATCCAATATCGAGTTGGTCAAAGAAAACAATCCCATGCCGTATCCCGACGCGCGGCTCGCCAGCGATTTTTCTCGCGCGAAGGAGCAACTCGGATACGAACCAGAGTATTCCATCGACAAGGCGGTCGTCGATTACGGCGCGACGCTCAAAAAACTAGAGCAGCTTTAAACGCTTCGGCTTTCCGAGTGAAGCTCTCTCTGTCGACTACGTCTAAAGTCTAGGATGTCCAGCTCGGCAGCTCGCGCACACTGGCGCTACAACAGGGGGTAATAATGCGACTTAGGCCGTTGTTGTTTTCCCTGTTTCTATTCTCACTGAGCTACACCGCCGTGGGCCTGGCAGCCCAGGCGGCGAAGCCCGCCTACGACGAAAAAACCGTAGCGAACTTCTACCGAGGTAAAACTGTACGGATTGTCGTAGGCTTTACCGCTGGGGGCGGCTACGATCAGTATTCTCGGCTGCTCGGCAGGCATATCTCCCAATTTATTCCCGGCAATCCAAACGTCATTGTCGACAACATGGCAGGGGCGGGGAGCATCATCGCCGCCAATCACATGTTCAATGCGGCGCCCAAGGATGGCACCGTGATCGGCAACATTTCTGGACCGATCATTCTGGAGCAGTTGTTCGGCAATCCGGCCGTGCAGTTCGACATGGGAAAATTTCGTTATCTGGCGGTGCCGGTGAGTGAAACGTACATCTTCATCGTGACGCGAAAGCCGGGTGTAACCCAATTCGAGGAGTTGCTCGGTCCGAACGGGAAACAGGTCACCGTCGGCGGTATTCCGGGCTCAACGGTGGAACACGCGCCGGTTCTCGCTCGCGACATTCTCGGTGCGAACTTGAAAGTCGTACTGGGCTACAAAGGCACGGCGGACGTGCGCATGGCGATCGATTCGGGAGAGGTAGAAGGATTTTTCAATTCGTATACTTCGGTCAAGATCACTTCGTTCGACAAAATCAAAAACGGCGAGTGGCTGCCGCTCGCGCAATTTTCCGAAAAGCCGATCAAAGATCTGATCGTGCCGAACGTACCGACGATCCCGCAGATCGCCAAAAGCAACGAGCAGCGACTGCTGTTAAAATTCGGGACTAGCACGCCGAATGACTTCGGCAAAGTTTACGTGGTACCGCCTGGAACTCCGGCAGATCGGGCCGCCGCGCTCGAAGCGGCGTTCGAGAAAGTGTTCGCCGACAAAGAGCTGCAGGCGGACGCGGCCAAAGGCAAGCTCGAAATTGATCCGATGTTCGGCGAAGACATTCACAAGCTCGTCGCCGAGTTTTTGGGTATGAGCCCGGAGCTCAAGAACAAATTGCAGACAGCGCTCAAGGGTGGAAAGAAATAGCGACCATCGGAAACCAAGCTCGAGCCTGCGAGAAAGTCTGCAGGATCGGGTGAACAACTTTTAGCCATGGAGGTCTTATGTCGGGTATGAAGAAGAGACTTTTGCTCACGATTTCTATTTTTGCCGTCGCTCTTATGCTCGGCGGCATCTCGATGGCGGCGCAGCCCCAATCGCTCGACGAGCTCCACAAGCTGGCCTTGAAAGAGGGCGGCACTCTAAATTTCTACGGCACCTTAGCGCAGATTAATGCCGAGAAAATCTTGCCTGTCTTCGAAAAGCGCTTTCCGGGGATCAAAGTCAATCACGTCGATGCGACGGCCGATAAATTAGCAGCGAGAGCGATTACGGAGGCGCGCGGCGGGCGTGTTTTCGCGGATGTCTTCCAGATGGCGCTGGAAAACGTGCTGCAAGTTATCGATCAGAAGCTAACGGTCGACTGGCTTCCTCCCGAAGCCGCGGCCTATCCGGCCAATTTCAAGGGACAAAATTGGCTGGCGGCCGACTTGGTGATTATCACTGCAGCATGGAACACGAATCTGGTGAAGAAAGAAGATGAGCCGAAATCCTTCGACGATTTCACAAACCCGAAATGGAAAGGAAAGTTGATTGCTGAACCGCGGGACGTCGAATTATTGATCGGTCTGTCCCGGCACAAATATAAAAGCGACGAAAAGGGCGCGGATTTTTTGAAAAAGCTTGCAGAGAACAATATTGAATTTCATAAAGGTCATTCCGAGCTCGCGGAATTTCTCGTCGCTGGCCAAGCGGCGGCGTGCGTCACCTGCTATGCGCATCACTATCCGCCACGGATCAAAAAAGGCGCGCCGCTTGGATACATGTTGACCGAAGGCATTGCAACGATTACCGCCGATGCTTTGGCCAAGGACGCTCCCCACCCCAACACAGCGCAACTGTTTTACCGTTGGTCGGCCAGCGAAGAAGGGCAGAAAGCCTACGCGGCGGGGGGACGCTTGCCGCCGCATCCCAAAGTGGAGCCCGTCGAAAAAATCCGACCGGCGAAACTGTATCCGATTGGCACGGACGAAATAAAGGACTGGAAGAAGTACGAAAAGGTTTGGAAGGAGACTTTCAACATCCGTTAAAGCTCATTTCCCGGCATTTTAGTCTAAGCTCGAGCTGTTGAATCGGAGTAGAGCGGAGCGCACGCATCGAAATCCAGAATGGCGAGGTTATGCGCGCTCACCGCAGACAGGGAGGTATTATGATCGGCATGCGAAAACGCCGGAGCATAGCGATTTTGGTTGGGGCGATGGCGCTGCTTCTGCTGGGTACGATGACAGGCGCGCGTGCTGAGACTTTGGACGAGCTCTATCAAAAGGCGATCAAGGAAGAAGGCGTCCTTAACTTTTACGGTACCCTGGCGCAAATCAATGCGGTTAAGATTCTGCCCGTGTTCGAAAAGCGGTTTGCCGGCATCAAGATCAACCACGTGGATGCCACTGCGGATAAGCTGGCCGTGCGAGCGATCACGGAAGCTCGCGGCGGCAGGGTATTGGCGGATATCTTTCAAATTTCCTTGGAGAATATACTTCAGCTCCACGAGCAAAAGTTACTGCTGGAGCAGCTGCCTCCCGAGGCCGATGCCTATCCGGCAAACTTGAAAGGCTCTTATTGGCTCGCCAATTCCCTAACCATCATGACGGGGGCATGGAATACAAATCTGGTCAAAAAGGGCGACGAGCCGAAGCAGCTGGACGATTTTGGCGATCCAAAATGGAA
Organism: Binatia bacterium; assembly: GCA_044869705.1. GTDB lineage: Bacteria > Desulfobacterota > Binatia > UBA9968 > UBA9968 > DP-20. The sequence goes on from JBIOXP010000280.1 coordinate 4,368, forward strand.
AGGCAAATTGATCGCCGAGCCCCGAGATGTGGAGCTTCTGATCGGGCTAGCCCGGCATAAATTCCGCAGCGATGAAAAAGCGACTGAGCTAATCAAGAAGATTGCCGCCAACGATGTCGAATTTCACAAAGGTCACTCCGACCTCGCGGAGTTGCTCGTAGCCGGACAATCCGCAGCTTGCGTGACCTGCTATTCGCATCATTACCCGGCGCGCATTAAGAAAGGCGCGCCGGTGGGATATTTGCTGACGGAAGGGATTGCAACCATCAATGCTACGGCGCTTGCCAAAGGAGCGCCGCATGCTAACACAGCGCTGCTGTTCGCGCGTTGGGCGGCGAGTGAAGAAGGTCAGCGGGTTTATGCAACCGGCGGGCGAAACCCGGCGCATCCCAAGGTAGAACCGAGCGATAAGATTCGTCCGGAAAAGATCTATCCGATCGGCACCGACGAAATCAAAGACTGGAAGAAGTACGAAAAGATTTGGAAGGAAGCATTTAAGTTGCGCTAGTTGTCGATCGGGGGTGCCTTAATTACCTTCCGAGCGGTTGCAACCAGCCGCGTGGAGGGTGCCCGACACAAGCTATCGGCGCGAGTTAAGTACCTCAATGCTAGGAGGTCTCATGATTCTTAAGCGCAAGGCGAGCGAGACTTTAATCGTCGGCGGTTTGGCGGCTTTACTACTGGTCGCCCTGGCCCAGGGCGGCCGCGCCGAGACCATCGATGAGCTCTACCAAAAAGCCAAGAAAGAAGAAGGCGTGCTCAATTGTTATTGCTCGCTGGCGCAGATCAACGCCGAGAAAATCTACCCGGTATTCGAAAAGCGCTTTCCTGGAATCAAGATCAATCACGTCGATGCGACTTCGGACAAGCTCGCGGTGCGGGCGATCACGGAGGCCCGCGGCGGCAGAGTATTTTCCGATGTCTTTGAGTTCGGCCTGGAAAATATCAATCAGTTATACGAGCAGAAGTTGCTGCTCGACAAACCGATACCGGAAGCGGCTGACTATCCGAAGGATATGAAAGGAAGCTACTGGCTGGCCAACAATCTGATCTTCTTCGTGGGCGCCTGGAACACCAACAAGGTCAAAAAGGAAGAAGAGCCGAAGGTCTTAGACGACTTTGGCGATCCGCGCTGGAAAGACCGGCTGATCGCCGAACCGCGTGATGCCGAACTGGTGATCGGCTTCATGCACAAGTACAACAGCCTGGAAAAAGCGCGCGCCATTTTGACCAGGATCGCCGCCAACAACGTCGAGTTTCACAAAGGCCATTCCGATCTCGCGGAGCTGTTGGTTGCGGGACAGGCGGCGGCTTGCTTTACCTGCTACTCGCACCACTATCCGCCGAGAATCAAAAAAGGCGCTCCGCTGGGTTACATGCTTTCGGAAGGAATCGCCAGTATTATCGCGGTCGCGATTGCGAAAGATGCGCCTCATCCGAATACCGCATTGTTGTTTGCCCGCTGGGCCGAGTCCAAAGAGGGACAAGAAGTTTACGCCAAGGGCGGTCGTACACCCGCTCATCCATCCGTCGACCCCGTCGAGCCGGTAAAACCCAAGAAGATCTATGCGGTCAACGCCGACGACATCAGGCAGTTTCCGAAATACGAAAAGGTTTGGAAAGAGGTCTTTAAGCTCAGATAGAGCGCCATTGAAGCGACAGCGGCCGGTTGGTAAAACTCCGGCAGACCATCCTGTGACAACGATGCAGGCTATCGATCCTGAGTCGATTGCCGAGGCCGCGACAAGCGATGCTGAACCTGACAGTCCTAAACAGAAGTGTGCAAGTGAGATGTCGAGCCCGTCGTTGTCGAAATGATCTCGTGAGGTAAACCTTTATGGCGACAGCCACACTTCCGCGTGCCGGCAGAGTGAGTTTCTCATTTGATCCGGCTCTCTTGGTTCCCTTGGTCGGCGCCGGCGTGCTGATTTATCTCGCGGTACTGCCGCTATTGATGCTGGTGATGGGCAGCTTTCAAGCGGAAATAGCGCCGCGTGAGTTCATCTATACGCTGAAAAACTACCAAGCCGCGTATGCCAGCCCTTACACGTATTCCACCTTTATGAATTCGGTCATTTTCGCCTCGGGCGCCGCGCTATTGAGCTTTGCGCTTGGAACCGTGCTGGCTTGGCTGACCGAGCGAACCAACACGCCGCTGCGGCACATTTTCGTGCCGCTTGCCGTTGTCCCCTTGATTCTTCCCGGTGTGCTCGAAGCGATTGCCTGGATTTTTCTCCTGAGTCCGAAATTTGGCTACATTAACGTTTGGCTGATGCAGCTCTTCGGCTTGAAATCACCGCCGTTCAATGTCTTCTCGCTTCCCGGCATGATTTGGGTGCATGCGGTCGGCCAAGTGCCGCTAGCTTTTCTATTGATGGTTGCGGCCTTCAAATCTATGGACCCTTCTCTGGAAGAATCGGCGATGATGTCGGGCGCGGGGACGTGGCAGACCTTCAAGAGGATCACGCTCCGTCTGCTCATGCCGACGACCGCCTCGGTCCTGTTGATTTTATTTGTGCGCACGCTCGAATCCTTCGAGACCCCGGCTCTGATCGGCATACCGTCGCGAATCTATGTCTACACGAGCGAAATCTATTTGGCTTTCAACGATTACCCGCCGGACTATGGCCGTGGCGGCGCCTTGTCCGTGGGTCTTTTGCTATTGAGTGCGGTCGGGGTTTGGCTTTACACACGCGGCACGAAGGAAAGCAAGAAGTTTCAAACCGTGACCGGAAAGGCATTTCGTCCCAGGCAATTCGATCTGGGGAAATGGCGCTGGCTCGGCCTGGGCTTCTTGCTGACTTATTTTGTATTTGTCGTGCTGACGCCGTTTTTGGTTCTGTTTTGGGCTTCATTTCTGCCGTTCTTTGCGACTCCCGGTTGGGATGCCGTGAGCAAGTTGAGCCTCGATAATTATCGCTATCTCTGGACTTTCCGACCCTTTTGGGACGCGCTGCAAAACAGTGTCATTTTGGCGACGCTTTCGGCGACGGTGGCGATGGTGTTGACTTCGCTGGTTGCATGGATCGTTTACAAGAGCCGTTTGCCTGGGTCGTGGCTCCTCGACTTTCTTGCATTCGTGCCGATCACGATTCCGGGCATCGTTATGGGAATGGCGCTGATCCTGCTGTATGTGGCTTTTCCGCTGCCTATTTACGGAACGATCTGGCTGCTGCTGATCGCTTACGTGACGCGCTACATACCCTACGGCATGCGCGCTGCCTCCGGCTCTATTATGCAAATCCATGGCGAGTTGGAAGAGGCTGCGGCGGCCTCGGGAGCCTCCTGGTGGGAAAGTTTCAAGCGAGTGACCCTGCCGCTTTTGCGACCGGGATTGGTGGCGGGCTGGATTTATATCTGCATCGTTTCCTTCCGAGAGTTTTCGACTTCGGTTCTGCTTGCCACGGGAGAGAGCCGCGTGTTGTCCATTTTGCTGTTTACAATGTTCGAACAAGGTCAGGTAACCGTCGTCGCCGCGATCGGCATGCTGATGATCGCGACGCTGCTGAGTATCGTCGCGGTTTTTTATAAGTTGACCGGCCGGGTGGGCATACAGGCGTAGGCCGGAAAAGGAGTGCTGGCGTACTGGAATGATGGAGTGTTAGGTTCCAAAGCAGTACTGCAATACTCCATTGCTCCAACAGTCCAGGTCTTAATAGGGATCTTCGCGTGATTGAAGTTAAATCGCTAGTTAAAATCTATGCCGACGGCGACAATGCCGGGGTCAAAGCGGTGAACGATATCTCGTTCACTGTGGAGGAAGGACGCTTTTACACCCTCTTGGGTCCTTCCGGCTGCGGTAAAACAACGACCTTGCGGTGTATCGCCGGTCTGGAGAAGGGCAATGCAGGCGAAATTACGGTTGCCGGCAAAAAAGTTTATTCTGCGAACGACAACACATTCGTGCCGGCTTACCGCCGCCCTATCGGCATGGTTTTCCAGAGCTACGCTATCTGGCCGCATCTCAGCGTGTTCGAAAACGTTGCTTTTCCGTTGCGGGTTGGCAAGCAGCGTTTCAGCAGCAGCGATATTCGACAAAAAGTAAGCAATGCGCTGGCGCAAGTGGAGCTTGGCGGCTATGAAGAGCGAATGGCAACGCAATTGTCCGGCGGCCAGCAACAGCGGCTCGCGTTGGCTCGAGCCCTGGTTCGCGAGCCCCAGGTTTTGTTGCTGGACGAGCCTTTGAGCAATTTGGATGCAAAGCTCCGCGAGCGCATGCGCTTTGAGCTCCGGGAGTTGCAGCGCCGGCTCAGGATAACTACCCTGTACGTGACTCACGATCAAATCGAAGCGCTTTCTATGTCGAATATCATCGCGGTCATGAACGCCGGTGTGATCGTTCAGGAAGGCGCCCCGCGCGAAATCTATCTTCAGCCCAAGAGCAAGTTTGTCGCGAACTTCATCGGTTCGACGAACCAGTTGACCGGCTGTGTGGCGCGGCTCGCCGCGGATGGAACAGGGTCGGTGAAGACCGATGACGGCGAGATTTCCTGCCAGATCCTCGAGGGTCTGCCGGTGGGTAGCAATGTGGTCGTGGTGATTCGGCCGGAGAGTATCAATCTGCATCTCAACCGACCTTTGAGCAACGCCAATGTCATCGAAGGCAAAATCGGCGCAGCAATGTTTTTGGGAGAGTATGTCGACTGTGCTGTGGAGTTCGGCAACCAGATGTTACAAACCCACCAGCGCTACACCGTCCAGGTTCGCCGTGGCGATCCGGTTTGGCTCGAGCTTCCCGCGGCCGAATGTATGGCCCTACCAGCCGAGTAATCAATAAATTGGGCGCGAATTTTAAGCTTCATTTCAATTCGGTATGTGCGTTTCGATCAGGCATGAGGAGGTCGCAGCCATGGTGCGTGGGCGTATCGCATTTCTCGCGTTAGCAGTCGGTGCCTTTTGCTCTCAAGCCGCCGGCGGCCACGCGCAGGAGCGACTGAAGATCGCTTACAGCTCGGCGGATGCCTCGAATACCGTTTGGTTCACGGCGCTCGATGCGGGGCTATACAAAAAATACGGCTTGGACGTAGAGCTGATTTTTATCCAGAGCTCGACGATGAGCGTATCCACCGTCGTCTCGGGCGACATTCAGGTCGCGAACGCTTCGGGTGGTGCGGTGGCAAGCGCCGCGGTGAGCGGGGCGAACCTGGTGATGACGGCCTGCTACATCAATACGCTGCCGTACGAGCTGATCGTCCAGGAGTCGGTCAAATCACCGGAGGATCTGAAAGGAAAAAGCGTCGGCATAAGCCGAGTCGGCAGCGCCTCCGATGTGGCTGCGCGGGTCCTGATCAAAGGCCTGGGATTGGAGCCGGTGCGCGATGTGCCCATTCTCCAGGTAGGCGGTCCGACGGAAAGGGCGGCGGCGTTTCGCACCGGGCGGATCGTCGGGTTCCCTTCGCCACCAGGCACGATTTATCTCGCCAAGGGGATGCCGCATCGAATTATGATCAGCACGGCAGATTTTCAAAAGCGCTACGAGTTTCCCTACATTTGCTCGACCACGACAAAAAATTATCTAGCGAGCCATCGCGATGTCATTCGCCGACTCACGATGGCGCTTATCGAGTCGACGCATTTTTTAAAGACTCATAAGGAAGAAACAAAAAAATATATCGCCAAATACACGCGCCAAGACAATCCGCAATATTTGGAAGCTTCGTATGCCGCCAACGTGAAGCTGCACGATCGTGTACCGTTGGTCACGCGCGAAGGTACCGAAGTGCAGATCAAAGAAGCCCTGGCGCGAAAACCGGGCGCGTCACTGCGGGTCGAGGACATCGTCGACGATAGCATCGTGCGGGAGCTCGAAAAGAGCGGTTTCATCGACAAGGTTTACAGTGGTCGGTGAGTTGCCGCTGAAAATGGCGATGGTCATAGCCGAATTGTCGTGCTGCAAAGAAATCCACGTTAATTCCCGTTTGCCAATGGGGGACGTCTTTGAAAGAACTCCTCGCCGGTTTGAGAAAGCCTGGCTTGCGTGCGCTAAATGCGCTCAGGATAAACTCCATGGACAGAAATACGCTCAGGAGCTTTGCGCTCATACCTGGCAGGGTCGGTCATGATTGCCGCCGTGGTTCTCTCCGCCGGCGAATCGAGCCGGATGGGACGGCCCAAGGCGCTCCTGCCTATCGATGGTCAAACTTTCATCGAAAGGATCGTTGCTGCTCTGAAGCGGGCGAAGCTTGGCAAGATCGTCGTGATTCTTGGACACAACGGCCTCGAACTTCAGGCAAAAATGGCTCATTTGCCTGTCGAATTTCTGATCAACGCCAATTACAAAAGCGGGCAGCTTTCATCGCTCCAAGTGGCAGTCCGCTATTTGCAAGCCGATCCCGATTGCGATGGCATCCTCGTGCACCTGGTCGATCATCCTTACCTTGAGGCGGGATTGGTTGAGGAGATGATTCGGCGTTTTGATAAAACCAAGAGCAAAATCATCGTGCCGAAATTTCATGGCAAGCGAGGTCATCCGGTGATTTTCTCACGCGAGCTGTTTCCTGAGCTACTCAGCGCGCCAATGGATCAGGGCGCCAAAGCAGTGGTCAACGCGCATCTAGCCGAAATCCTGGAAATCGATACGGAGGAAGAGGGGATCGCCGTCGATATTGACACCCCTGAGCTCTACCGACAGCATGTGCGGAGAACGTAAATGTCGAAATTGCAGTTGACCCTGGCCTGTGGCGATTATGACTTTCTCCGGCCGCTGATCAATGGTGAAATTCAGCCCCAAGGCATGGATCTAAACGTGTTGACGATGCCCTCGCCAGAACGCCACGGGCGCATGCTGCGCCACGAAGAATTCGATATCTGCGAACTATCTCTCGTCGGTTATCTGGTCTCACGCGACAAGGGTTGCAGCTATAGCGCGATCCCGGTTTTTCCCCATCGCCGTTTTCGCCATCAATACATGGTGAAAAGAACCGGTTGCGGCATCGAAAAGCCGTCGGATTTGAACGGACGGCGAGTCGGACTCGACACCTTGCAAAACTCCGCGGGACTCTGGATGCGAGGCATTTTACAAGATCATTACGGTGTCGATCTCAAAACGATCGAGTGGTGGTGCCAGGAGGAGGAGGACATCCCGTTCGAGCCGGCGAAGTGGATGAACGTCAAACGGGTGCCGCACGGAAAAAACGTCGATCAGATGTTGCTCGACGGTGAGCTGGAAGCGGCGCTTTACCCGGAGACGCTGCCATCGATTCGCGGCGGCGACCGGAGAGTCGCTTTGCTGTTTCCGAATCCAAAGCAGGCGGAGATCGAGTATTACAAAAACGGCGGCTTTTTTCCGATCATGCACACCGTGGTCGTCAAGAACGCAGTGCTGGAGAGACACCCGTGGACAGCAATCAGCTTGGTGCGAGCCTTTCAAAGAGCGAAAGAGATTTGCTATGCCCGCAACAGTGACCCGCGAAGTTTTGCTTTGGTCTGGGTGCAGGACCTGCTGCGCGAACAACGCGAAATCTTCGGGCCGGATCCCTGGCCCTACAACCTGGAGGACAATCGCAAAGCTTTGGAAGCGGTGATTCGCTATGAGTATGAGCAGGGCATGATCAAGCAAAAACCGCAACCGGAAGAGTTATTTTTCGCACCGAGCCTGCAAACCATTCAGCAATACGTCTGAGCGCGGCCACGAATTTCGCTTAATACAATCCGGGGATCAGCCGGTAGCGCACTGCCGCGCTATATTGGCGATAGCTCGGTTCCTGAGCAAGCAGGCGCTCTTCAAACTTGATTCGCCAAACCATCAGCATAGCACCGACGAGC
>JBIOXP010000281.1:0-11445 GCA_044869705.1 Binatia bacterium
GTAATGAGCATCGAGACACCATGCTCGGCTCGCAACTGCGGCTTATTGAGCGCATCCCGCTCGCGCTTGATCCTCCGGGCGATCGGCGTACTGCCCATCAACACGTCAATCGAGTTATCCATCACGCTGAGGATCTCCACTCTATCGATAGTCTTAAGCGCTGCGATGGACATCGGCAATTCCTACTTCACTTCGTGAAGAAAAGGTTTCTTGAGCATCCAGTTTACAATCTGTTCGACAGTTTCGGACTCTTTCCCGAAATAACCATGCGCGCTGAACGCATCGCACGGCCCAGACTGAGGCGGCGCGCCACCAAACACAGTAATGAGCGGATACATGTCCGAAAGCCGCGCTGCGTCGCCATACGGCGTCACTTCGCATTGATCACTCACATGGTGCACAAACAATACGGGAGTTTTGATCGTCGCAAAATCGAATTTACTCAACCCGGGTCCCGGGTCCTGCGACTTTTTCGGCGCTGGCCGAAACATCGTCGAGGTTAAAACGACACCGGCGATGCGCCTCTCGACGCGCGCCCCGACAGCTGCCGCAGAAATAGTCCCGCGGCTGGTCCCGATGAGAAATAATGGTTTTCCCGTGAACCGCTTGGCCAGCTCGTCAATCACCGCCGCGAGATCCGCGTAATGCTGTTCTCCAAGACGAAACTCGTCGGTCATTCCCCAACCTGTCTGATGATCCGAGGGCGCGTCCAAAATTGCCGCGACGACTCCGTTTTTGATGAACTGCGTCCGGCTGCGCACAAGAAAATTTCCCTGGCCGAACCTAGCCTGGCCATTTTCAGATCGCAGGTTTATCAAGCCTCCGGAGCCCGGGAATGAAATTGCTACGGCGCCGAGATCCTTCGGTATGCTGGTCAAGAAAAAGGACTGCGTCACTCCCGGCCGCGTCTGCAGTGTGACCATCTCCTGCTGCGATCGTGCCACGTCGGGAAGACCCAATGCCCAGCCAACGCAGAACAGCAGCGCGACGAGTCGCATCGCCGCTATTTTGCTTCGGATCATTTCTTAATCGATTCGTAGGCGACCGTGATATTTTGCGGCAAATTATTTTGTCCGGCCCAATCGGCGTACTCGGGCATCTTGAGCTCTTTTTTGATCTCGTCCAGAGACTTGCCTTGCGCGGCCATCTCGCCCACCCGCTTCATCAGTAGATTATAAAACGCCTCATATTCGTCAAAAATTTTTGTCGTGCTCACAGCACCGTGCCCCGGCACCACGACCTCCGGGTTGAGGGACTTCATCAGCTTGTAGCTCGCCAACACATCGGGGATCCGCACGAACGGACGGAGATTGATGATAGTGCGCACGTTCGCCGCCGACGCCGAGAAGAGCACGCGTTCTTTGGGCAGCCAGACTGCCGTATCGGCCTCGCTATGAACGTTTTTCAAATAGATCAGTTCGAATGTGCGTTCGCCGAGATTGATGGTCATGTGATTACGATATTCGATTTGCGGAACGATCATTTTGTAGCCCCTGGCAGCTTCGGCCATCTCGGGCGACTCTGCCGCCAACGCTTCAACCCGCTTGGGATCGAACGCCTTCTTCATTGCCGCCCCGGCGCCTTCGGCATTGATCACCACCCCCGGTGGCGAAAACACCCAATGGCCGAAAGTATGATCGTTATGCACTTCGGTATCGATGACGAAACGCACGGGCTTGTCCGTCAGCTTCTTCACACCGGCCATCAACCTGTGCGTATCCGGCGGTCTTTGGCACGTATCGATGATCACGGGACCCTCTTCCGTCAGCACGACGCTGCAAGTCGAGTTTCCTTCTTTTGCCGCGAATACGTAAATCCCGTCTTTCACTTTCGTAAATCCCGGGCCAAGCTCTTGCGCTGGCGCAGCAAGGACCGCGCACAACAAAAAAATTGCTTCGAAAAACACCAATCGGACCGTCGCTCTCATAATTGACTCCTCTGAAAATCACTAGCCGTTTCGAATCGCTGCGAGGCTACGCCAACACCAAGCGTTAGGTCAAGTAGTATTCGCTGCGAGCGCAATTTGCTCCTCATTGTTTGACCCGCGCCACGGCTTTGTAATATGAGAGCGATGCACCGGAGTCGAGAATCCCGACAAAGAGACTACCAAACGCAGAAGGAGCAGCGTTCATGAAAACACTGGTTTTAACGGTTTGGATTCTTTTGCTGGCGAACTGCGGTGTGGATGCGCAGACGCCCTACTTCCAAGGCAAGACGATTCGGATCGTGACCGGTTATCCCGCAGGCGACGTAAACGATCTTTGGCCCCGCCTGATCGCGCAATACATGGCCAAATATATTCCCGGCAATCCGAATTTTGTCGTTCAGAACATGACCGGCGCGAGCTCGATGATCGCTGCGAATTACGTTTACAGTGTCGCCAAGCCGGATGGCTTGACGCTCGGTTGGATCGCGCCGACGCTCTATTTCGATCAGCTGGTTGGCCGCAAAGAAGTTCAATACGATTGGGCCAAATACAGCTTCATTGGCTCGCCGTCGGAAAGCGAACACCATCTTTATATGCGCACGGACACTCCTTACAAAACCATCGAAGATATCCGCAAAGCCAGCGAGCCGCCCAAATGCGGTTCCGGCGGCGCCAGCGGCACCGGCTTCTTCTTTCCTCGTTTACTCGAAGAAACCGTCGGCGCCAAATTTATCATCGTGCTTGGATATCAGGGCGGCGGCCCCATAGATCTCGCGGTGGAGAAAGGCGAGATCCATTGCCGAGCGATGACGATCGAATCGTACTTTGCCCGCGAGCCGTTTCATACCTGGCGCAAAAATAATTTTGTCAGGAGTATCGCGCAATCTGCGCGCAACCGCGATCGGCGTCTACCGGAAACCCCGACCATTTACGAGTTGATGGATCAGTACAAGGCGCCGGATCAGTCCCGCCGTGTCGCTACCGTGATTCTCGCCGGCGGCGTTTTCGGGCGGCCGATGGTCGGTCCTGCCGGCATCGCGCCGGATCGCCTGAAAGTCCTACGCGCCGCATTTGCCAGCGCCCTCAACGATCCCGAGCTTAAAGCGGAAGCGGAAAAACGCGGCTATGAAGTCGGACCAGTGGCGGGCGAAGAGATGGAGAAGCTGGCCAAGGAAGTCATGGCTCAACCACCCGCCGTTCTCGAACGCATGAAAAAAGTGTTGGGAAATTAATTAACCGTTAGGCGAGCGAAAGATAGTACGCGATCGTATAGGCGAACGACATCCATCGTTCTCAGAGGAGTGACCTCTTAGATCGCGCTTGCGTGCTAGCTTCGCCGTCGCACCCAATGCCCCTGTACGGTGTCTCTAAGGCGTCACGAGCGAACGAAGGATCTCGCGTGGATAGCGCTAAGAATGACATTCCTCGCCTGCAGCTCAGAATGACATTTGTATCTTCCTTATTGCGGTAGAGTGCCGCTCCTTCGCGAGCCCTCAGTCGTTGGCGTGACGGGCAAACTCCGCCGAGTCTTCGTTCGTGATCTGTAACCGAAAACCGCTCGGTTCCCTGAAGTAAGTGCCCAGTTGTTCGGCGCGTCGGCCTTCGCGCTCGCCGTGCTCGTCGCGCTCTTCGATGCCGGCGGCATGAAGTTTGTCGACGATCGCATGAAAATTCTCATTGGTGACGTTGAAGGCAAAATGGCGGCCGCGGTAAGCGGTTTTGGTCACCTCGCTCAGCTCGCTCACCTGATTCAGCACCACGCATTGTCCGGAGGGAACGGTTACTGCGACGAACCCATTCTGCTTTTCCGCCACCGCGCAATTGATGAACTTCTTGTAGAACTCCACGCTGGCATTCAGGTCGGTGGTGTCGAAATGCAGATGGTGCAGCCGGGTTTTCTCGATTCCGCCGGCTTTGGTGATTTCGATGAAGTTTCCTTCGGAATCCCGAAACACCAGGCCCTGTTTCCAGAAGCAACCTAACCCCGGTTCGCTTTCGATGCTGCGCACGAACGAACAGGCGCCGCGAATCTTTGCGGCCGTTTGATCGTAGGCGCTTTCCGGAACCTGAAAAGAGTGGCGCGGGTACGAATTCACATTGTCGCGTTTCGGCAAAGTGGCTTTGCCCTGCGAAAAAAGGCCGACGTGGTTTTCGCCGAGCTTCATGAAGATGCGCGTCATGTTCGGCGCGTTCTGCGTCTTCAGCGTGTAGGCTCCCAGTACATCGGTGTAAAATTTTTCCGCCCGCGCCGGATCCATCACCGCAATCACGAAATGATCCAAATGATGAACATCGCCATTGGCTTTCTGGCTGCTACCCATGTGATATTCTCCTTTCCATGCCGGATTCCACGATTACAAGAATGGCCGCGCGATTTGCTCGGGAAAGACCACCAGGCGCTCTCTAGGCAGATACACGGTGACGAGCTCGGCGAAATGCCCCGCGTCCGGCGAGCTCTTGGCGATGAGAGTTTTCTCCCGGATCTTGATCTCGGTGACCACCTGATCGCCGAGAAAAGTCGAGCGCACCACTTTTCCCTCTATCCGATTTTCCCCGCCATTGAAAGCGCGTTCCAGACGCACGTCCTCGGGGCGGATGCCGACCACGACCGCGCCGTCGTGCCGGCGCGCGTCATCGACGCATAGCCGGCCGAATTCGCTTTCCACGCAATCGGCTTCTCGCATCTGTCCGCCGATCCAGTTGATCGAGCCGAAGAACTCGGCCACCAGCGCATTGGCCGGACGGCGGTAAAGCTCGAAGGGATTGCCGACTTGCAGGACTTCGCCATGCGCCATCACCGCGATGCGGTCCGCCAGCACCATGGCTTCGATCTGATCGTGAGTGACGTAGAGCACCGTGCTGCCGAGTTGCGTCGCCAGTCGCTTGATATTCGCGCGCACTTCTTCGCGCAGCCGAGCGTCGAGATTGCTGAGCGGCTCGTCCATCAGGATAAGCGCCGAATTCACCGCCAGCGCGCGCGCCAACGCGACCCGCTGCTGCTGCCCGCCGCTCAGGAGACGTGCCGGACGATCCTCGAAATTTTCCAGTTGCACCAATGCGAGGCTCTCGCGGATGCGCTCGCTCGCCGCTTTCTTCGACAGGCGTGCTCGGCCGTGGGTCAGGACAAGGCCGATATTCTCCGCCACGGTCAGATGCGGCCAGATCGCGTACGACTGAAACACCATGCCGATTCCGCGCTCCTCGGGCGCGGCGCAAAGCCGCCGGCTGCGCGAAAAGACCGCCCTGCCGTTGAGCGTGATGTCGCCGTCGTCGGGTTTTTCCAGCCCGGCAACGCAGCGCAGAAGCGTGGTCTTGCCCGAGCCGCTGGGGCCGAGGAGCACGAAAAATTCGCCGCGGCCGACTTCCAGATCGACCCCTTGCAGCGCCATCACCGCTTGATCACCGCTGAGAAATTTTTTTCCCAGGCGGGCAATCGAGATCACGCCGCCTCCGTCACCCGGCTGCGCCGGCCGAAAATGAAATAGAGCAAAATCGCCGGCAGCATGAACGCAAGCACGACGAGATTGGCGGCGGCCGCCTGGTTCAAGCTGCCGCCGAGCCACAACCCCCACACGATCATCGGCAAAGTGACGTTGCTCTGGCTGGTCACCAGCACGGAAGCCATCGTCAACTCGCGGTAGCAGAGGAGCGCCATCCAGATCCAGGCGTAAACCAGCGCCGGCTTGAGCAACGGCACGAGGATTTTGCGCATCACATGCAGAAGCCTGAGCCCGCCGACGAACGCCGCTTCCTCCAGCTCGGGATGAATCTGCGCCAGCGAATTGTTGATGATGCGCGTGGCAAAACTGATCCGGCTCACGGTGTAAACAAAAATGAGCAGAGTCAGGCTGCCGTAGAGAGAGAAAGCGTTGTGCAGCAGAAACAGCGTTGCGAACATGGCGGCAATGGCGAGGATCAGATGCGGCACAGCATGAGGAAGAAACGCCACGGCATCGAAAATCAACCGCCAGCGCAGGCCGGAGCGCAGCACCGTCCAGGAGATCGCCAGGCAAATGACCAAGGTTAGCGTCGGCACGGCAACCATGAGAGTGAAAGTATTCCACGCGCCGTGCAGCAGCAGCTTCCAAGGCAGTCCATAAAAATTGTTGAGCGAGACCTGTTCGAGAGCGGCCCACGACGGCGGCTGAAAATAGCGCAACAGCGCCGCCCAGATGAGGAGCAGAAAAGGCAAGAGTTTGGCGACGACGAAATAAAAACCGAGAAAGAACCAGGCGAGCACCCAGCGCATCCGGCCAAGCTCGATCAGACGCGGCCGGTAAGCTTTGCCGGTGACCACCGCGTAGCGGTGCGAAAAACGCAGGACGCCGAAATAGCTCCAGCTCAGGAGCAGCGCCAAAATAATCAGCACGGTGCTGACCGCGCCGGCGACGCCGTAGCTCGGTAATTCTTCGAGCGGCTGGATCTTGTAGAAAATAAACGTCGAGAAGGTGAAGATCTTGTTTGACATGCCGATGATGGCGGGAACTTCGAAGGCTGACAACGCGATCGTGAACACGTAGATCGACGCCGCGATGATGCCTGGAAAGGTCAGCGGCAAAGTCACGTATCGAAGCGTGCGCAGAATTCCCAAGCCGTGCACCCGCGCCGCCTCCTCCAGCGACGGGTCCATGGCGCGATACGTAGCCACCACCATGATGAACGCGATGGACGACAAGCCCAATCCTTCCACCCAACCCATACCGACGATGGACGCGATGTTGAGCGGGGCGTAATCCAGGGCGAAAAGGCCGATGAAAAAACGGTTGACGATCCCAATGCGCGGGTGCAGCAGAAACACCCAGCCCATCGCAGTGAAAAAAGTCGGCAGCAACGCGCCGAGCGTTACCAGCATCAGAATGAGATTTTTCCCGGGCAGGTCCGTGCGCTCGACCAGCCACGCCGTGGGGACGGCGAAAAAAAGCGCCACCGACACGGCCGTCGCGGCAAAGCCGACCGTGTTCAAAAAAGTTTTATAAGTAAACGGATCGGTGAAGATCTTGCGATAGTGGCCGAGGGTGTAGACCACCGGCTCGCCTGGACCGTTTTGCCAGAAGCCCATCCAGAGCACGAGCAGCAGTAGCCCCAGCACCGGAATCAAAGCAGCCGCCGCGAGGCCGACGACCCACCCGCGCCCCTTCACAATTATTTTCCCGCAAGGATATCCTGGAACTTCTGCCGCACGCGGCTTTGATTCTCGTGATTCTTGACCACATCGGAAACCGGATTGGCGTAGAACTTGACGCCCTGGCGCTCCTGATCTTTCACGAATTTGTACATGTAGGTTCCTTCCACCAGATGGGAGCTGGTCTTCTCCGTCTTCCAGAGAATCTCCTGGCCTTCTTTCGTCAGAAGAAAGGCCACCAGCAGAGCCGCGCCGTTCGGGTGCGCGGAGTTGCTCGGTACGGCAAGATACCAATACGACAGAATCCCGGCGTCCTTGAAAATCCGCCCGTCCACCGGCGCGCCTTTCTGGCGCATGTCGTTGGCGTCGGCGAGATCGCAGTTGAACACCAGCATGGCGAACTCGCCGTTGGCAACCCGCTCTTCTTCGCCGCAGCGAATCAGTCCCGCCGTCTGCTTGGTGAATTTCTGCATGAATGCCGTGGTTTTTTCTTCACCCCAAAAAAGCGCCAAGCGATCGAAGGACGCGGCGTAAGGTGTCGAGGCGATCTTTCCCTTCCATTTCGGGTTGAGCGTGTCTTCGACTTTTTGCGGAACCTCGTTGGCGCGCACGAGATTCGTATTGTAGGTAAAGCCCGGCGTCCGCGATACGACGATCAGCACGCGTCCGTCCCAATCGATCATGGGCTGAGTGATGTGCGGAAAAATTTTCGCCCAGTCGAGTCTTTTTAGCGACATGCGCGCAACGTGATTTTCCGAGCCGATAAACAGATCGCTGCTCGCCGGCTGACCGGCTTTCTCCTCCTGAATAATCCGACTTGCAAACTGCGGCATCGCCGGGCCAGGGCTGAATTTAAACGGCAGACTTAAACCGTATTTTTTATTGAATGCCTTTTCCATCGTCTGCGCGCCTTCGATCCCGCCCATGGTCCCCGTGCCCCAGCTCAACACCAGCTGCCCTTCCTTTTTCGCGCCGTCGATCAGCTGCGCCAACGTCTGAGCAAAGCCGGCGGCCGGTACCATTGCCATCCCGAAAACAACCAAGAAACCGAGGGCTATTTTTTTTGCCGCAACCATCAGTTACTCCCGCTAGGAACCTTGAATTTCGAAGCTTGAATCGCTAGCCACCTCTTCCTCCCCCGCCACAAGCCCGCGTTGCACTGCGAGAATCACATGACTGTCATTCTGAGCCGGAGGCGAAGAATCTTGTATTCTGCAGCAACACAACGAACTAGATCCTTCGGCTGCGCCTCAGGATGACATTTCGGCACTCCACGCGTACAAGGACGCCGGTTCGAACATCTTGAACGTCTCGAACGATTGGAACGCTCGTTTACAGCTCAAGTCGCTTTCCTAGGCCGCGTCGCATGGCTTCTTCATACAGCCAGGCGGCAAACGCGATATCGCCATAACCGCCCTGCGACTCACGAAAAATATTGATTTCGTCTCGGTTTGTTCTGCCGGTCGATTGTCCGGAGACAAGCTCGCCCAGCTCCGGAATTCGGCTCCAGGATAGCTTTCCTTCCGCAGTGAGTTCGACGAGCGGCAGCGCCGCCGAGCGATCGTCGTAGTTGCGCTCCTGTTCTTGACTCCCGACGACGATCCGGTCGGCGCGTAAATGCAAGCCGCGGCTTAACTCCGTCGGTTTTCCCATGCTGCTCACATGGGTCCCGGGTTCGACCCACTCCTCGGAAAAAATCGGCGTCAGCGAATTCGTCGCCGTAAGAATCACATCCATGCCGCGCACCGCCTGCTCCGGCTTATCCACGCCGCGAACGGTGATGCCGAGCAGTTTCTCACCCTCCGCGCAAAAATTTTTGCGCCGTTCGGGATCACGACTCGAGACAAAAATTTCTTCGATCGGCCGCACCGACAACAAGGCTTGAAGAATCCCGAACGCGTTGCGGCCAACGCCAAACAGACCCAAGCGCTGTGAATCTTCACGCGCCATGTGCTTCGCGGCAATCGCGACGACCGCAGCGGTTCTGAGTGTGCCAAATGGAAACCCCATGAACGACAACAGCTCACCGGAATTGGCATCGAACAACAAAGCGTACATTTTATTGCCGCCAGCGAGGCCACTATTGGGACCGAGTCGCACACCCACTCGCCGCGGTTCGAGAAGCGCGCCCGACACCACCCGTAACCCACTGCGTTCGCCGACGCGGACATGGTACGGCGCATGCGGCACGATCTGGCCTTTTGCCTGTTGTCGGTGCGCTTCTTCGATCAATTCGATGGCCTTACGCAGGTCGAGTAATGGTGTCAACTCGCCCCGGCTCAACAATAACGGCATTGCTTGCTATTCCTTCATCTCGACACTCGCTATTCAGCCCTCAGTCCTGTTTTGCCACGGCCAGCTCATGCGGCCGCTTCCCGAGGCGTCGTCCGCCGTTCTTCGTCACCACAACCGTATCGCCCCATTGGCAGGTGTATTCGCCGTCCGCCGAAATCGCTGATGGTTTACAGATGAAAACCATGTTCTCGCGCATCGCGACGCCGAGTTGTTTCGGGTTTCTTGCGTGCGGCGTGATAATCGGCCCGTCGTCGCCGGCCCCGCGCCCATGCATGGTGAGATCGCCGCGCGCTGCGGCCGCCGGACCGGTTTTTGGGGCAGCGCTCTCGGCCGTCTCGCGCGAGAGCTGCGCCAGCTCGCCGACGGTGACTCCCGGCTTCAGATTTTCCAAAATCCGATTAAAAATCTCTCTCTGTACTTTGATTAACTCCGTCTGCACCGGATGGATAATTTCGACGAAGACCGGCTGCACAGCCTGGGCGCGGTAGCCGATCCATGACGCCTCGATTTCGTTGATGATGACATCGCCCGCTTCAAGCAGCCGCATGCTCGGCCGTGTTAATGTGCGTTTGGGATTTTTACCTGAGACCCAGAAGCAATGCACCGGCAGTTCGGAGCCGTTGCGGGTCATCGCGTAGTGCATCGCAGCCCACACCTCCCAGTCCTTCACCCCGACTCCGGCAGCCTCGATCTCGGCCCGAATCGCCAGCTCATTGATCTCTGCCGATTTGGCGAGCACGTCGATCTCTTCCTGACTTTTGACGTAACGCACCTCGTCGAGGATTGCCGTAGCGTCGATCAACTCGGCATTGGGAAACGCCTCGCGGATCTGTTTCCACGTGCCATAAAAGATCGTTCCTTCCGGCGTGCGCGTGCCCTCCACTTCGCCCAGACCGGTGATACCGATGCGGCCGCGCTCGAGGTTCAACTCTTTCAAACGCTCGACGATGGCACGGCCGTAATTGCGCCGAGCTTCGCGCACGTCGGTGACCCAATCCTGCACCGTCGGCCAGCGCGGCGCCGCCGACGTTGCGATTGCGGTCACTTCGCCTTCGAGCGGAAACACTGCTGCAATATCCGGCTCGCCGCCGCCGCAGTGAGTGAGGTAGCGGGTGTTGGCTTGGTAATCCGCCGAATGACCGCTGTTTTGCGGCGTGACGATGACGTCGAGATTGTGCGTGCGCATCAGCGCGCGCACTGCTTGCCAACGCCGGTCGCGCTCGGCGAGGGAGAAACGCGGATAGGGATAAAGTTCGGACATGTCACTGTCTCGACTTGCATGATACGGTGCGATTCATCGTGCCCTATTTACTGCACGCGGTCTCGATTTTTAATCGGGCCAATAATTGAGCCCTATGACTTCCCCGTTGCTGTCCTCGTGGGTTAAACGTTTTTGACGATCAGCTTCAGCTCCCGTTTTCCCAGTCGCCGCGAGCCGTTTTCGGTGACCACGACGGTGTCTCCAAGGCTGCCGCGGCCTCTTCCTTCCTTGGGACGAACCTGCGGCTTCAAAATAAACGTCATCCCCGGTTGCAATTCGATTTTCGAGAACCGTTCGAGATCGCTGTCGCCGAGCAAAGCGGGGCCATCGTCACCGAGTCCCCGCGCGTGCATCACCGGATGATTCCAGAGATATTTCCCCTTGCCGACCCGCTCCACCGTATCGCGATAAACATCAAAGAGCAGTCCAAAACTCACGCCGGGCTTCATCTGATGCAGGATCGCGTCGAAGCACGCGCGTGAAAGATCAATCATGGCCTGGTACTCGTCGTCAGGTGTTCCCAGGACAACCGGAGAGACCGCCTGAGCAGCGTAGCCTGCATATTTCGCCTCGATCTCGTCGATCAGGCGATCGCCTTTCTGCAGCCGGTAGTCGGTCGGCACGAACGAGCTGTTGCTGATCCCGGGGCCGCCGCTCAAGAAAAACAAAGTCGGCAACTCGCCGCCGTTGGCGAGCATGGCATGCACCATCGCACCATACAGCTCTTTTTCGCTGACGCCGGGATTGGCGTTTTCGATCATCGCTTCGATAGTTTTTTCAACGATGCCCGCGGAGCGTTCGAGCAATGAGACCTCTTCGGCGCTCTTCACCGCTCGTATG
>JBIOXP010000282.1:0-4415 GCA_044869705.1 Binatia bacterium
GTCGCTTTCTCACGGTCAAAGCCGTAATGCGTCGTCAGCGCTTTGTAACAAGCCGCCGACCAGTAGCCGATCTGCTCTTCCGTTGTCACCGCCGCATACCATTCCGCCGCCGTCCCTTCGTAGACGATGCCGCGCATGAAATCGATCTTACCGCGAAACTCAGACAGCATCGGTGTCGTGAAGACTTCCTCTTCGGTCAGGCCGAAAGCCTGCGCGGTTTCTAGCATGACCAGAAAATGGCCCGGCGGTTTGGGATGAATGAACTCATCAGCGATCTTCTCGCCGATCGGCCCCATTAGATCGCGATTTACCTTCAGGAAGGTAATGTTTCGATGGTAAGTGCAGGCCGTGAGCGTGTTGATTTCGATCGTATAGGCGCCCCAGTTGCGAAAAAAAGTTTGCAGCACTTTGAGCGGCAGCTTGCCCGCCATAAACTGCTGCATAAACGGCGTCTGGTTGACCTTCACTTCCCAGCGTTCACGCACTATCGAATAAAGTTTGTCGACAATTGCTTTCGCGTCGGCTGCCGAGTACTTTCTTCCTAACTCAACTTTCAGCGCCATGATTCACCTTCCAAAGTTAAAGCCGCTCCTATAGAGCGGGAACGTTATTTGATCTTCAGTTCTTTCTGGGCTTCGCGCAGTATCGAGAAGTCGCGCACGTCGTCCACTGCCTTCTTTTTTTCCGTAAGAATGTCCCATTCCTGATCCGTGATCTCGCCGTTGCGGCTGAGCGAAGTCACTAGAAGATCGTAGGATCGTTCCGCCGCCTCGGGTGTCTGCTCTAGATAACGGATCATCTGCGGCACGACTTCTTTCTTGTTCTCAAACACGTAACGATGCGACTTCATCAAGGCGCGCACCGCTCGTTTGACGAGCTGCGGGTTCTGCTGCAACACGCGATTGGCCACCGCCAAACCCGATGTGGGCAGCGCAATCGGCTTCATCAGGTTCGGCGCGAATCCCTGCCCCTGATCATTTCTTCGGCGGCGCGCTGATCCGACCCGAACAAGGTCGCGACGCCGAGTTTTTTTCCGCTCAGATCGCGGATTTCCTTGATCTCCGGGCGCACCAGTAAAAAGTGCTCGGACTTCTTCACCTCAACGGCGACGAATTTGATCGGGAACCCGCCGATAATACCGCATAGCGTGGTGCCGAAGGTCGTGGTGAAGTCAAGGTCGCCGTTGAGCACCGCGGTGGCGCCGAGGCGCGGGTTGACTTGAATTAACTCAACGTCCATTCCTTCTTCGACAAAGAAGCCTTTGTTGAGGGCGATGATGAACGGCGTGTTGGAATTGCTCCTGCTCGAATAAGAAATTCTCACCTTGTTCGGCTGCGCTGCCATGCTGCAATCGCCCGGCAAAAACCAACTGGCCAAAACGATGCTGAGCACGCGACCCGCGATCGCACCACTCCAACACCTCATTACTCCATCACTCCATTCCTAGCCAAAGCGCGCCGGTGAAAAAGGCTCGGCCTTTTTGCTCGAGCCGCCGATCAAAAGATCCGCCGCCAATGCACCGACCGCCGAGCTAGTCGTCATGCCATGCCCGCCGAGACCGGCGGCCCAAAAGAAATTCTTTACCGCCGGGTCCCAGCCGATGATAAAGCGCCCATCGGGAGTCAAAGTGCGAAAACCCGCCCAGCCTCGGCTGATGCTGACGGCGGCAAGGCCGGGCATAAATCTTTCGATTTTTTCTGCCAGCAATTCCTTAACACTTCCGTCGATCGGCGGATCGCCCGGCGCCAGCTCGGTCTGATCACAGGCACAGAGGAGCAATCCCTCCCCCTCCGGACGAAAATAAATATCGTGAGTGACGTCCCAAACAAAAGGCCAGCTGGGATCGATCCAAGCCAGTGGCGGCGACACAAAGAGATGCCGCCGGCAAGGTCGCAGCGGCAGCTCCCGCGCGCCTGCCATGCGCGCAAGCACGTTCGCCCATGCGCCGCCGGCGTTGACAATTGTTTTTGTCCTTATCGATTCACCGTTGGTGACGATTTCAATATCACCGTCACTTTTCGCACGAATGGCGCGCACCTGGCAATCGTATCGGACGCGCGCCCCTTTGCTGACCGCTGCCTTTAAATACCCCGAAAGCAGCGCATGGATATCGACGATGCCGTCGCTCGCGCACCAAACTGCGCCCTCGAACTCGGCCTGCTTCAATACCGGCACGTGTTGCATCACTTGATCCGGCGTCCACAATACGACGTCGATGCCGAGCCGCCGGCCGCTTTCGGCATCTTGTTGGAGCTTGCTCCAACCGGCGCCGCTACCCAAAAGCAGCGAGCCGTTTTGCTTGAACTGCACCGGTTCGGGCCAGTCCTCCGGCAGATGGCGCAAAAACGTGGCGCCATCGCGCGTCAGCGTTGCCAGATCCGGGTCCGGCACGCACTGGCGCATCATCGCCGCGTTACGCCCGGAGGAATGAAAACCGGGAATGCCTTCTTGCTCGATCAGCAGAACATCGCGCACACCTCGCCGCGTGAGATGATACGCGGTGGCCGCGCCGGCAAATCCGGCGCCGACGATTACAAATTCGTAAGCAGCCATCTTTCAACACCAGCCTATCCCTTATTAACTATCTGAAATCGGGTTCAATTCCAAAGGGTGTCGGATGCGCAAAACGTGACTGAGAGTTGGATCTTGAAACAGGAATTAGGGTTTGAAACGCCACCAAACTGCGCTATAGTCAAAACCAAATGAGAATTCATCGTTACACTGAGTGGGACGGCACGCAAGAAGTGCTTTTCCCCACGACGGACGATCTCCTCAAGCATCTTTCCGATCATCTGCTCGAAGAGGAGGGCGTGCGGCGCGCGCTGCGCGACCTCATGCGCCGCGGCTTTACGTCGGAAGACGGCCAGCGTTCGGTCAAAGGCATGCGCGATTTTCTCCGCGAAGCGGACGAAAAACGGCGCGAACTGCTCAATAAATATTCTCCCGATTCCTTTAAGCTCACACCCGAAGAACAAAAAGCCCTGAGCGATAAACTCAACGGTCTCGCCGAAAAGCTCGAGGCCTATCACGAGCAGATGCGCAATTTCATGGAGCGCATGTCCGGCAAGTTTGCCGATCGCATGGACGAGCTCAACGAGAAGATGCGGGAGGCCTACCAGCGCTATCAAGAGCTGAGAAACCGGCTGCAAAATCAGATCACCGAGCGCGGTATGCAAGGCAAACAGAACATGAGCAGCCAGGATCCGCAGTCTTTGATGGACATGCTGGATCGTATGCAGAAGCTTTTGGAAGACGAGAATTTTCTGAAAAATCTGCCGAGCATGATGGACAACGCGGTCAATAATCTCGAGAGCATGTTGGAAAATCTCGACTCCATGACTCAGGAACAGTTGCAGCAACTGAGCGACATGATGAATCAGATGCAGCAACTCGAACAGTTGATGAACCAGTTTGGCTTTCAGGGCGCCCAGCGCATGGGCATGGGCGAAGCCGGTCAGATCCTGAGCCAGCTACGCGGTCTCGAGCGGTTTCTGCGCTGGGGCCAGCGCGGCATGGGCGATCCTTCCGAGCTCAATCTCGAAGAATTGCGCGAGATCCTCGGCGACGAAGCCTACGAGCACTTGAAATACCTCAAAAGCGTGGAGCAAACGCTAGAAGACGAAGGTTACATCCTCCGCACCGATCACGGTCTTCGTCTAACACCCAAAGGCATGAGAAAGATCGGTGACAAGGCGCTGCGGGAAATTTTTCAAATGCTCAACAAGGGTCGTTGGGGCAATCACGCGACATCGAGCCGCGGCTCCAATGGCGACCGTATGGAGGAGACCAAACAATACGAGTATGGCGATCCACTCAACGTCAATATCGGCGAGACTCTGCTGAACGCCCTGGAGAAACGCAAAAAAGGCGAACCGCTGCGGCTCGCGCCGGAAGATTTCTCCGTGCATCGGGTCGAGTACTCGACCGTCAGCGAAACCGCCCTGCTGATCGACGTGAGTTATTCGATGCTCATGAACGATGCCCTGCACGCCGGCAAGAAAGTTGCCCTGGCGCTGCATCGGCTGATCCAAACCAAATATCCCCAGGACACGCTTCACTTGGTCGCATTTCGTTCCAACGCCAAGCGGATTCAGGCGGAGGATCTGCCGTCGATCGTTTCGCTGACTTACTTCATGGAGCACGGCACCGATATCAAAGAAGCGCTGCGCTATGCGCGCCAGTTGCTGGGCTCCAATCGGAGCGCCAATCGCCAGATCATTCTCATCACCGACGGCGAGCCGACGGCGGCGACGCTTGATCGCGGCGGTCGGTTACACAGCGGCTGGGGCTCGGCGCTGCTGCACAGCCGCATCGTTCACGAAACGCTGAAGGAAGTGAAGCGCTGCACACAGAGCGGCATCAAGATCAATACTTTTATGCTCGGCGCGGATTTTTATCGGCAGGGATTTATCGAC
>JBIOXP010000283.1:0-3473 GCA_044869705.1 Binatia bacterium
TTGACATAGTTTCGCGCGGTTTCGCCGCGGAATGTCATCGCGCCATCGATCGAGGCGTCGACTTCTGGTCGCTTTCCCCTCAGTAAATCTCGCCCGAACCCCCTGGGAATTTCGACTACAATTTGCGTATTGCCGCTTCGCAGGCGTTGGTCCGCCTCGGCGGCGGAGCGGATCGGCGGCTGCACAGAAAAATACCGAGATCCGGAAAAGCCATCAAGCAGCTGCCGGCTCTGTGGGGTGTTGTCTTGATCAAACGCGGCCATTTGCAAGTTTTCCATATCGAAGGAAATGCCGTAGCCGAAGGCCGCCATTAGAATGAGGGGACCAAAGAACGCGAAAGCGAGCCGGATGGGGTCGCGCAAAAGCTCAACCGTCTCGCGCCGGGCGTAGGCCCACAGGCGGGCCAAATCGAACCTTTTTGGGGCGCGCGGTTCGGTTTCGATCGGCGCGGCAGCGGGCGTTAATGCGCTGGTTTTCTTTGAGCGGTCTATACCTGCAGCGTCGGCGAGGTAACTAACGAAAGTATCCTCTAGAGAATCGCTGCCACGCAGCTTAACCAGATCCAGCGGCGCGCCAACTGCCAGCACTTTGCCGGCGTGCATGAGCGAGATGCGGTCGCACCGCTCTGCCTCGTTCATGAAATGGGTCGAAAGAAATATCGTAACGCCGTCATCGCGCGAGAGATCAATCAGCGTGCGCCAAAACGCGTCGCGCGCGATCGGATCAACCCCGGAGGTCGGCTCGTCTAGAATGAGAATCGCGGGCTCATGCAGCACCGCCACCGCCAGCTGCAGTCTTTGTTTGATACCGAGCGGCAAGCTTTCCGGTTTGGCATTAGCGACGCTTACCAGATCGTAGCGTCGCAAAAGATCCTGCACCCGGCCTTCGATTTTATGCGAGGGAAGGTGATATAGCTGAGCGTGCAGTTCGAGATTTTGCCGCACAGTAAGTTCGCCATAAAGAGAAAACGCCTGCGTCATGTAACCGACGTTGCGGCGTATTTCCATGTCGTTCGACCCCATCGGCTTCCCGAACAGCTTCGCCCACCCTTCGGTGGGGGGCAGGAACCCGGTCAGCATCTTCATCGTCGTTGACTTGCCACAGCCGTTCGAGCCGAGGAATCCGAAGATTTCGCCGCGAGCGATTTGGAAGTTGACGTGATCCACCGCGACAAAATCGCCGAACCGGCGCGTGAGCCCCTCAGCCTCGATCGCCAACACTTCGTCGGTCGAAGCCACGCGCGGCCGCACAATCACCCTTTGATGAAGGGCACGCTTTTCCTCCGGCAGGAGCGCGATGAATGCGTCCTCAAGGGTGTGTTCTCCGGCCTTGTCCAGCAGTTCCTGCAGCGTGCCTTGAGCGATGACCTTGCCGTCGTCCATGGCCAGAAGGCAATCGAAGCGCTGCGCCTCGTCCATATACGCCGTCGCGACCACCACGCTCATTTGCGGGCGTCGGGTCCTGATAACGTTAATGAGGTCCCAGAACTGGCCGCGCGACAGCGGGTCGACGCCGGTCGTCGGTTCGTCGAGGATGAGCAAATCCGGATCGTTAACGAGCGCGCAGCAAAGACTGAGCTTCTGCTTCATTCCGCCGGAAAGCTTGCCGGCCGGCCGCTGCTCGAACGGGTCGAGCCCAGTAGCGGTCAGAAGCTCAGTGATGCGGGTGCGGCGCTTGGCCACCGATTGCCCGAAAAGCCTGCCAAAGAAGTCGATGTTCTCAAACACGCTAAGCGTGGGATAGAGGTTACGGCCGAGTCCTTGCGGCATGTAGGCGATGCGGGGGCGGAGGGTTTTGAGGTGAGAGGCGTCCGCAAGATTGCCGTCAAACACGACGACTTGGCCGCTCTGGATCGTGCGCACGCCTGAAATGAGCGCCAACAAGGTCGACTTGCCGACTCCGTCAGGCCCGATCACCCCCACCCTCTTGCCCGCAGGGATTTCTAGCGTCACGTCGTCAAGCGCGATCGTCGCCCCATAGCGGTGCGAGACATTCTCGAGTCGCGCGACGATACCGCCAGTCATTGGGGCAGATTGACTTTGAGATCGCTTGGCCACGGAGTTGCAGAATCGAAGCGCACGAACCCTAGGCCGCGAACACCCGTCTTGACCCTCCGGCCATATTGCTTGAGGACCCGGGGATCTACTTTGAGCTTGACCCGAAACATCAGCTTTTCGCGCTCCTCTTTGGTCTCAACCGTCTTGGGAGTGAACTGCGCGTCCGTTGCGACAAAACTGACCGACGCGGGAACCACATATTGAGGAGCCGGATCCAAAATGATCCGTGCTTCGCTGCCGATCTCAAGTCTACCAGCGATTGCCGCAGGCAGAAAAACAGTCATGTAGACATCATGTAGGTCGAGGATTGTTACGACCTTCCCGCCAGCAGGAACGAATTCGCCTGTTCGAGCGAGCTGGTATTGTACCCGTCCGGTTCTCGGAGAAACGAGAATCAAGTCGTGCAGTACGGCCTCGATGCGTTCGACCTCAGCCTCCGAGCTCTTGATGGCGGCTTCTGCTTCATCTCGTTGTTCGCTCGCTTGCTGGACGCCGGCCTGAGCCCCTTCATAATTTCGGCGGCGCTGATCGAATGTTTGCCGGGTAATAATCGACTGCCCAACGAGCTGTTCGCCACGTTCAAAGTCGGCTTTCGCCGAGGTCAGAGCCGCATTGCGTTCAGCGATAAGCGCCTGCGCTTGGAGCATCGAGTGTTTGGCACGTTGCACATTCGATTGCGCCGCCCGCAACTGCGCCTCGTATTCCGGCGATGAGACGCGACCGACAACCTGCCCCTCGGTAACCTCGCTTCCTTCCTCGACCGTGATGTCGGCGAGCCGCCCGGCATATTTGGCCGAGACGTCGACCAGCGTTGCCTCGATCCTGCCATTCGTTTTTTCGATCCCTTTCGGCATCGTCTGGCCACGCAGACGCCCGATTAGATTGCGCACTCTCGATTGCGCTTGCGCAGGTGTGGACAGCAAACCACCACCGGAACAATCCAGGTATGTGAGTGGTAGGGGCAGGCTGGCTGCTAGGAACACCAAGGCAAGCAGGGAGCGGAAGCAAATATGCATTCAAGTGGTCCTACTAGGCTCTCGATGAGGCAATAAGTTGCATAAAACCGAGCCTACCCGAACCCTTCATTGATCAAGATCAACCTGCCTGGGTCCTGTAGGCCGTCAGCGCTTGTCGGACAAAATGGGCTGATCGCGTAAGAGAGGATCTTTGGCTCATCGTAGCCCCAGCGAGGAGCAACGATGAGACAGCAAGCGCCGCTCGGAGACCAGGCCGGCAGCGTAGCTTCGCGAAATCGACCAGGCGATCGAAGGCGATGTCGTTAGTAGGCACCGTCGAGAGCCAGTATTTGGTCGGCTCGGCTCCCGGGCTTCAGCCCGGGGTGAACGTCACCACCAGAACGTCGCGATACGCAGGACGGCTTCGGTCCACGGGACGCACCGGCGAGACGCTGTGCAG
>JBIOXP010000284.1:0-3034 GCA_044869705.1 Binatia bacterium
TGCGCAACGGTCTCCAGCTAAACGGACCGAAGTTCGGCTGCGGTCTCGCTCAGTGCGGCGCCTGCACCGTCATCCTGGACGGCAACGCCATTCGCTCCTGCGTCACTCCCATGAGCGCAGTGCAAAACAAATCCGTGACCACCCTGGAAGGCCTAGGCTCGACCAAGAAGATGCACAAAATTCAGCAGGCCTTCGTCGACGAGCAGGCGGCCCAGTGCGGCTACTGCATCAACGGCATGATCATGTCGACCAAAGCCTTACTGGATAAAAATCCCAAACCGACCGACAGCCAGATCAGAGAAGCATTGGCGGGCAACCTGTGCCGCTGCGGCACTCACATCCGCATCTTGCGCGCAGTGAAACGAGCTTCGGGCCAGCTGGTTTAAGGGAGGTCACGATGAAAACTACGGAACTAAACCGCAGAGAATTCCTCAAGACCACCGGCGCGCTGATCGTCGCTTTTAACTTCTTCCCGCCCTCATCTTCATCGGCTCAATCCATGGTGGAGCCGGCGGCTGATGCCGATCCCAAAGAGCTCGATTCATGGCTTGCGATCGCTCCCGACGGGACGGTTACCGTCTATTCCGGAAAGGTTGATCTTGGCACCGGCGTGGAAACTGCGCTGGCGCAGATCGTTGCCGAAGAACTGGACGTGCCTTTCAACAAGGTCCATATGGTGAGCTTGGACACGGCAAAAGCGATCGACCAGGGGATTACCGCCGGGAGCCGTACGATTGAAAGAGCGGGTCCGCAATTGCGTCAGGCCGCAGCGGCGGCAAGACAAGAGCTGTTGAAGCTTGCGTCCGAGCGCCTGGGCACGCCGATGGAAAAATTGAGCGTGGCCAATGGCGTGGTCAGCGACGGTGCGAAGAAAGTCTCCTACGGGCAGCTAATCGGCGGCAAACGCTTCAACAAGAAGATCACCGTAACGGATTCCGGCTGGAACATGAAAGTCGCGCCCGAAGTGCGCGCAAAAAACTTCAAAGACTATAAAGTCGTCGGCACCTCTCAGAAAAGGGTCGAGCTGCCGCCCAAGATGACTGGCGAGTTCGTCTATGTGCACGACGTTCGGATCCCGGGAATGTTGCACGGTCGCGTAGTCCGTCCGCCGACGATCACCTCGAAGCCCGCCAATGTGGACGACAGCGCGGTCAAGAAAATTCCCGGGTTCGTAAAAGTTGTGCAGGAAGGAAGCTTCCTGGGCGTCGTCTGTCAAAGCGAATGGTCGGCAATCAAAGCGGCAAAGGCGTTGCGAGTTACATGGTCGGAGTCACAAACCAAGATGCCCGCCGGACCGGACGAGGTGTTTGCTTATTTGCAAAAAACCAAAAGCCTGCGCGATCAGGTCACCGTCAATCGCGGCAATCCCGAGGCCGCGCTGACGAAAGTGAACAAGAGCTACGAAGCGGCTTACCGCTGGCCGTTTCAGATGCACGGCATGATGGGCCCTTCTTGCGCCGTCGCCGATTGCAGCAACGATCGAGTGACGATTTACAGCGGCACTCAAGGTTCCTTCGAAACCCGTACCGCCGTTGCCGAAATGCTCAAGCTACCGGAGAAAAACGTGCGTCTGCTCTGGCGCGAGGCCTCCGGAAGTTACGGCCGCATGGGCGCGGACGATGTCTCGGAAGACGCGGTTCTGCTCTCGCGCGCCGTCGGCAAGCCGGTGCGCGTCCAATGGATGCGTGCCGATGAGCATGGGTGGGAGCCGAAGGGACCGGCGCAGCTGGATATCATTCGAGCCGGCGTCGATGCTGAAGGCAAGATCATTGCCTGGGACTTCGCCGATCGCGGCTTGCCGCTCACAGCCTCGTCCGGACGCGGATTGCGCCTGCTCGCGTCGCGGCAGATCGGCATGAAACCGACATCCGACGGCAATTCCAATGGCACTCAGGGCGGCGGCGAAATGTATACCTTTGAAAATCAGAAGTGCGCCGCGCCGCTGATCCCGTGGGTGCAGCCAGACGAGACACCGCTTCGCACGGGTTATCTGCGCGCGCCTGGGGACATCGCGCGCTGTTTCGCGAGCGAGTCATTGATGGACGAGATCGCCGCGGATCAAAAGCTAGATCCGGTGCAGTTCCGCATGCGCTATCTCGGCGAAAACAAGCGTGGGGCCGACGCATTGATGGCCGTCGTTAAGCAGGCGGCATGGCAGGAGCGCCCGTCACCGGCTCCCGCATCGACCGAAGCGAAAGCCACCGGCCGAGGAGTGGCGATCTCTAATCGCGCAAACACGATCTGCGGCGCGGTCGCCGAAGTAGAAGTCGATAAGACCTCGGGGAAGGTATTGGTCAAACGTTTCGTGCTGTCGCACGATTGCGGTCTGGTCATCAACCCCGACGGATTAAAAAACCAGATTGAGGGAAATATTATTCAGGGCGTCAGCCGCGCGCTTATGGAAGAAGTCAAATTCGACTCCACTGGTATCAACTCCCTCGATTGGAGCACTTATCCCGTGATTCGATTCCCCGACATTCCCGGGATCGACATCGTCCTGATCAATCGCCCCGAGATGCCGGCTCTCGGCGGCGGCGAGCCTTCCAGCGCCCCAATCGCGGCAGCGATCGCCAATGCGATCTTCGATGCCGTCGGCGTCCGCCTGCGCGAAGCACCGTTCACACCAGAGCGCGTTTTGGCGGGATTGAAAAAAACGTGACACACCGTTAGCGGTCGGGAGTCTTTGCATTTAGGACTCCCGACTCCCTTAGCAGTCACTCTTCAGACGATCGTCGAGTTATAGAAGTTCTGATTCCGACCCTTCAACGGTCTTCGCAATTGACGACTTGCAGGTTCGGCGATATAGCTCGCCGCAGTTCCTGTACGTTATGCCAAACCCTATCGTCGCACCCTATCAATGGGATTTGCGCCCGCAAATTCCAACCCGCCCGGAGTGGTTCCGCGCCTGGCCGAACGGCGCGATGATGGCGGTTCAGATTCTCATATTGAACGAGTGGGAATCCGTGCCGCGCCACCGGAGGCGTCCGATGGCGGTCGATCTGCAAAACCGGCAGCAGAATAAATTCGATTTTCT
>JBIOXP010000285.1:0-7538 GCA_044869705.1 Binatia bacterium
ATCGACCCCCTTTTCCGGCAGCAGTGGATCCGTAGCAGTCGCCAGGATTGTTTCGACGTTCGTGCCGGGCTCTTCCGCGAGCCGTTTATTCACAAGATCGAGCATATCTTTATCAATGTCGACGGCGTAGACCTTTCCCGACGGCGTGACTGCTCTCGCCAGCCGGAAGGTGAAATAGCCACCGCCCGAACCGAGGTCCGCAACGACGTCTCCGGAGTGAAGATCGAGCGCGGCGATTACTTTATCCGGCTGCTGCCAGGAATCTCGATTGAACCCTTCATAGGCGAATTGTTTTAACCGAGCGCAACCCGCAATCAGCAGCGCGAGCAGCGTTAAACGGACGAGCTTGCGATACCCGGAGCGTCGCAAATCGGATGGCCGCATCAATGATTGTAACCTTATGCTGAGGATTTTTGCGATTTCACGTGCTCGACGGCGCGCGCGACCTTTTGGCGCAGCTCCATCACGTCGAACGGTTTGCCGATGAAATCGAAAGCACCGAAGTCGCTCGCTTTGGCCGCGAGCTGCTGCGAGTTAACCCCCGTCAAAATGATAACGGCGCAGTCGGAATGAATCTCTTTGACACGCCGCAATACTTCGATCCCGTCGGTCTTTGGCATCAGCACATCCAGGAGCACCACGTCGGGGCGAGCGTTTTGGACCTGAGCGAGCACGCTGTCGACATTATCCGCTTCCAGCAATCGATAAGTCTTGCTGAACACCATTTTCAATGATTCCCGCACGCCGACTTCATCGTCAACGAGAAGTAACAGAGGGAGATCTGCCGACATACTTACGCAGATGATCTCGTTTACCGTTGTGATTCCGATTCGCCTATTTCATGCTTCATCGCGCCGCGATTTCGACGCATGCCGCGGGTTGGGTCAAGTGTTTCGTGCACTCGGTACGTACGTCCGCGGCGGACTTTTCAAACGTGCTTTTTAGGTATTCCGCGCTGGTTGTAAAACAGGTATTTCGATCATCCTGCTGGTTGAACGCCGTACAGAACGGCAGTGCATAGCGGCCGTCCCAAGTATTATCAATTAAGGCGTAAACAACGCCACGCATGCAGGCAGTCCGACTGGCACCCGCGATCAGCTCGCATTTCTGTGCCGCGGCGCGGCCCTGACCAAACCGCACATCGTTCGATAGATCCCGTCCGGCAGAGAGCAGGCACGCTGAACGGAAGTCGCCGGCCCGATCACATTCCTTAAGAATTTGCTCCGTGGTCAGTCCCATCTCGGCCATGCGGGAAGTCTGCATGCCGTAACACTCGTTTTTATACTCAATGCCCACCTGACTGCACGGATAGTGATAATCGGTTGCGCTCAAATCGCGAGTTTCGGGCGTAGCGCTAGCGACGTTCTCCATGAATACGCCGCCATAGCAGGAGTTGCGGCTCCAGTCGTCAGAAAGGGCATCGCAAATCTCCAGTGACTGGTTCAAGTTATAACGGGCGAAGAACATCAAAGCATGTCCGAGACCATGCAAACACTGAAAACGATATCTCAGCGCGATATTCGGATCACACGCGC
The DNA here is from genome assembly GCA_044869705.1 of Binatia bacterium. Taxonomy (GTDB): domain Bacteria; phylum Desulfobacterota; class Binatia; order UBA9968; family UBA9968; genus DP-20. Next base: position 1,536 of record JBIOXP010000285.1, read on the forward strand.
TTGCCGCCTTTTGCTTGAGCTCTTTGATGCTGGGATGCTGATCGACCGATGCGTAAATATTGTCGCCGCGAAGAAATCTCTCCACGGAACCATGATAACAACCGGAATGGCAGGTCTGATCGCAAGCCGCAAAAGCCTCGTGAATATTGGCCTTCAACCGAAAGTTTTCGCGCCCAATGGCATGCACCACCGGGTGACAGTCACGCCGGAATTCCGGATCTTCCGCCTCGAATTGTTCAACGAGCTGCAATACGTCTTTGACAGAGTGGGTCTGCAGCGCTTTACGGAAAAGTTGGTCGAGACATTCAGCCGAGGCAGTGCTGTTCAGGCAGCTCTTCGCGGCTTCTAGGGTCGGCAGCGTTGAGATTGGAGGCGCGACCGAACGGGAATCCTGCGCCGCGCTGGGCAATACCCCAACAGCAAGAAGAACGATAATGGAAACAGTTATTGCGAACAGGCGAATGGGTTCGACCATAGATACTCCCGTCGGCCGATACTAGCCTAAATCGACCGCTGTCTGCAATTTTTTGGCGGCAAAAAGATCATAGGCTTTACCGTCCAAACGAACCAACTGCCGGCCAGGTTTTACTTGACGTCTTTTTCTGTGTTACGTTCGATAAACACTCTGTAGATTGCTTCGTCTAAGCTACGTGATGCGCCCATTCAAACCGATCGCGGCAACGCTCTTCGTTGTCTTTTGTCTTTACAACGCCGGCGTTTTTGGCGCCAATGAGATCCGGATCAACCCCGAGGCAATTCCTGTTTATCAGCCCACGCATTATCCTTTCGAAGGCGGCGAAAAAGAAGTTTACCGAGCTTCCTGGAACGGACTCGTGTCTGTGGCCACTGCCGAGATTTCCACGGTTCCGACCATTATCGATGGCAAAAAGGTTTACCGGGTTCAAGTCGAGGCGAAGAGCTCCAGGATGCTCGATTTTATCTGGAAGATGCGCGACACCATCACCTCGACTTTTGATGCCAAGGCGTTGTCGCCGGCTCGCTTCACGTTCAGTCAAAGAGAAAATTCAAAGGTCATCGATACCGAAGCGCGTCTCGACCATACCAGAAAACGCTGGGCGGTAAACCGGCAGGAAAAGGGAAAACGAGCGAAGATTTACGAATTCGAATCGCAAAATACCGTGGATCCCATTACGGCCGTATACCTCGCGCGAAGCGTGGATTTTAAAGTCGGCGACCGCCTCTACTTCAAAATTTTCGGCGGCCGCTATCAGTACCTGCTGGAGTTGTCGGTCGAGAAAAAGGAGCTCATAGAGCTTGCCGCGGGGAAAGTCGAAGCCTACCGAATCGTGCCGCGGATTCAGAACCTGACGAAGAACGGTTATGCCGAGCGCTTGAACGAGGCGACGATTTGGATTTCTGCCGATGAGCGGCGCTTGCCGGTCAGGCTCAGCAGCAAGATCGCCTTTGGCAGCGTTCATTTAGAGTTGGTGCAGGACAAGCGGGCAACGGAATCGACCGCGGTCGAGCCCAGCCGCCCGGCCTCTTGACCCGCGCTCCACTACATTGTTCCATTTATCCATGGCGCTGAAGCAGTGGCAGTATTCGTTTTGGGATAGGTTAGCTTGGTTGGCTCAGGAAAGCGGAAAACCAGGGCTGCAAAAAGTTTTGTCGGGATTCGTGATTTCGGCCGCGTTTTTGTGTTCCTGCGTTGTCACCACCGAGCAACCCACCCGACGCGCGCCCAGGGACGACTATTCGTCTCGGCCCTCTTCCTCGGCTCGTGTCGATCCGCGTGACGCCAACCGACTCCAACACATCATGCCGCCGCTCCTGCAAGCCATGGATCATCCCTGCCGTCCAGAGCAGGTCCGCATCGGCATCATCAATCAGGACGATATCAACGCTGCGAATGCCGGAAATTGCGAATTTTATATCACCATGGGCTTGTTGCGGCGAGCCAATGACGATCAATTGCGCGGTGTGTTGGCGCACGAGATCGCCCATGAAGACCTCGGTCATGTGGCGAAAGCCCAAGTGCTTGGCGCGGGGCTGAATATTGGTGCAGCAGTGCTGCAACAATTGTTTCCTGCCGCGGGAGTGCTGGCGCCCGTTGCCGGGGAGCTTGTGGCCCGCGGCTACGGTCGAAGCGAAGAGTATGCCGCCGACCGCCACGGGGTCGATATTTTGCGCCGTGCGGGATACTCGAAGGACACGATGCTCGATGCGCTCACCTGGGTTCGCAGTGTTGCGGGCAGTGGTGGTGGGGGCTTCCTTTCCACGCATCCGGGTATTGACGATCGTATTACGACCATCGAACGCCTGCGCTGACCTCTTCTGGTTCCACTCCGGTTCATCCCTGGTAAGTAAACAATTCTCAGGCGGGTACGTCTAAGCACCAGGAGGCGCAAAAACATGAATCCTGGAAAAGCCGCTTTATTGGTAAAATCTCCTTTTATTGCAAGTCTGGCATTAGGCGCCACATTGCTGGCCGGATGCGCGGGGGGCGGGCTTACAACACGCGAAAAAGGCGCTGGTATCGGCGCACTCGGCGGCGCTGCGATGGGCGGGATCATCGGTTCGGCCGTGCACCATCCGGCAGCCGGCGCTGCGATTGGAACTGCGTTTGGCCTTGGCGCCGGAGCTCTGGTTGGCGACCAGTTGCAAGGGCGGGAGAATGCAGCTTACGAGCAAGATCGACAGATCAACGCGAACCAGCAGGAACTCGAACGGCAGCGGCGTGAGATCAACGACCTGCGAAACCGACCCGAGTACTAGTCCAGTCTTGCATCAGGTGATCAAAATGGGGGGCAATGCCCCCCATTTTTTTGGTCATAACATACATTGCCTTTGATACGATGCTGCGGTTCAAATCCAAGCTCCTCACGTGCGTTCTTCACGGGCTCAGCCTTACGATCGGCTTGTTCGCCGGGCTGGGCGACAGATCTGCATACGGCAAACTTTTGTCGGGTGGCAATCACGTGATCGCGCTGAAATATGCCGATCGTACACGGTCCGCCATTGTTCACGTTCCGCCGCTCGCGGCGGAACGGCGCGACCTTCCGGTCATTATCAATTTTCATGGCGGGGGAGGGCACGGATCGAACGAGCAGGAGTATTCTTTGATGGATCGGCTTGCTGATCATCAGATCTTATTGCTGTATACGCCGACGGCACCGGGCAGTTCAGCAAACGACTACTGACATGGAATGCAGGCGCCTGCTGTGGCTATGCCGCTATTCATCAAATCGACGACGTTGGATTCGTCCGAATTCTCATCGATAAACTTGCCGAGGTGATGCCGATCGATCGGCGGCGAATTTACGCCACCGGACTTTCCAATGGTGCGATGATGGCTTACCGCCTGGCGGCCGAGGCAGGCGATCTGATCGCAGCGGTCGCGCCGATTGCCGGGGGTATGGTTCTGCCTGTGATCAAATCGCAACGCGCTATTCCGGTATTGCATATCCATAGTCTCGACGATCCACGCGCGCTTTACGGGGGAGGTCTGGGTCCGCCGTTTCCTTTTACCAAAGCCCGCGTGTTTCATCCCAACATCGATCAGATGATTTCCCGCTGGGCCAGCCATGATGGCTGTTCAGCCGAGCCAGTGATCGAGCGCCAGATCGAAAGCAAGGAACCGCGCCAGACTGCAAAGCGCTATGTTTACACCAACTGCCGAGAAGGTTCCGAAGTTGTCCTCTGGAAACTCACCGGTGCCGGTCACGTTTGGCCCGGCGGCAAGCAAAAAGTTTTGCAGCGCATCCTCGGACCCGCGACGGAGATTATCGACGCCAACCAGGAAATGTGGAGTTTTTTTCAGCGTTTCTCGCTCCGATCATAGTCTCGCCACGCACCGCAGTCGTGACAATCGAGGAAATAGGGCGCGAACGTTTGAGTCGAAGAGAACGGATGCATGAGTGCACTTTCATCTGTCATTGCGGCTAAAAGGAGAAATCTTTCCCACTTCCTGTCCCTGACCCTCGGCGAGGGCGAATAGGAAAGATTTCTCGCTTCGCTCGAAATGACAAACAGTTGGAAGGGCGCCCTTTGCGGTGGCGTAGTTTGACAGCACTCTGTGCGGAGGAACGAAATTTTTTCGTGCCAACCTGACTTGATTGCGCTTCGGGCGAAATTTACACTCAGCGCCTGTGAGGGTTCTGATCACAGGCGCTGCGGGACTCGTGGGCAGTCATTTAACTCGCCGACTGCATCACAATGCTCAAGTCATATGCCTGAAGCACAGCGATCTCGATATTACCAATCGAAAGGCAGTCGAGCGCCGCGTTTCCGAGGTCAAACCTGATCTGATTATCAACTGCGCTGTGCTCCAGGTCGATGATGCGGAGCGCGATCCCGACAAGGCCGCGGCGGTCAACATCGAAGGTCCGCGGTTTTTAGCTGAAGCCGGGAATCGGGCTGGTGCGGAAATCGTCCATTTTAGCACGCAATACGTGTTCGCAGGCGAACCTCTCCAACGGGCGCCGTACACGATCAGGGATGCGCCATCGCCGGTCAACGTTTATGGAAAAACGAAACTGATCGGCGAAGAGGCAGTGCATGAAGCGTGCAGCCGCAGCTATATTATCCGAACGGCTTGGGTTTATGGCGCCGGCAAAGAGAGCTTTTTGTGCACGGTGCATTACGACCTCAGAATGCGTAAACGAGTGCATGCTATCGACGATATCTGGTCGAGCACGACCTACGCCGAGGATTTAATCGATCGAGTCATGGCGATTCAGCGAACTGGATGTTACGGGACGTATCATGTTGTTAACAGCGGTACATGCAGTTATTACGAATTCGCGCTCGCAGCCGGGAGGCTCGCGGGACTCGGCGATCGTGAAATCGATGAGCTCATTACGATTACGCACGAACGGGACATGAAGCGAATCGCCAAACGGCCGTCTTGGACTCCGCTGCGCTGTTTGCTTTCGGAAGAATTGGGTTTGCCGCCGATGCGCGACTGGCGTGCTGCCCTGGCAGCCTACGCGGAAGAACCGCGTGATGGAACGTTGGAGTAGTGGAGTGTTGCTTGGAAGATTCCATACTCAGTCCTATTTCGCACCATTCCATCACTCCAGTACTGCATCAGTCCAACCGCCAACTCTTGTTGACTCTGGTCGTGCGTCATGTCTACAAAACAAGGGCTCGAGCCAAAAAGGAAACACAATGAGACGAATCTTTCTAACCAGTCTGCTCTTGTTTGCGATCGTTTGTGGTTCGATCACTGCTTCATTCGCGGCCGACACGATTCGCATCGCCTACAGCTCAATCAATCCGCATGCGCTTTTAGTTTCACTTGCCGAAAAGCGCGGGCTGTTCGCCAAATACGGTCTCTCTTCCGTGGTCGTTTACGTACCGGGCGGCAGCACAGTCGTGCAGGCGATGGTTTCGGGTGATATCGATTTGGGACAGCTCACCGGGGCGCCGGGAGTGGCGGCCAATTTACGCGGTGCCGATATTCTTTACATCGCGATGACTGACGACCGTATGGGCTATCAGTTGGCGACCCGACAAGACATAAAAAGCCCGGCCGAACTCAAGGGAAAACGGCTGGGTATCAGCCGCTTCGCTTCATCCGCCGATTTCGGGACTCGCACGCTCCTGAAACGGCTGGGCATCGATCCCAAAGAGGTCACGATTCTGCAGATCGGCAACGAAGCGGAGAGGCTGACCGCGCTGAAATCCGGGAGCATCGATGCCTCGGTTTTCAATGCGCCATTCGGTAGTGTGGCGAAAAAATTCAATTTCAATATCCTCGCCGATGCCGCCGCACTGGGGATTCCTTACTTCAACACGGGAATGTGCGGGAGCGCGAAAGTGCTGCAGAAAAATGAAGGTAGAATTGTCAATTTTCTGCGCGCGTACGTCGAAGCGATCAAGATCTTCAAAACCGAACCGGAGTACACGCTCAAAGCGTTGGCGCAATTCAGCCGGGTCAATGATCAAGAGCTGCTCAAGGAAGCGTACGACTACAACAAGAATAAAATTCCCGACATCCCGTATCCGTCGGTGAAAGCGATGCAGGCCGTCATCGATCCA
>JBIOXP010000286.1:0-5448 GCA_044869705.1 Binatia bacterium
AATTTTTTAATTTTGTCGACGCTGCCAATACAACTCTACGACCCTTGATGCGCCAAGGCGTTGACAGAATAGACCCAAGCCAATACCTTCCGTAGCGGAGGTTTCATGAACTCACTTTTTACTTTGCTGCTCGTCCTTGTCGCTCCAGTCGTAGCCGCGGCACAAACCCAAGACCAACTCATCGCCGGCGCCAAGAACGAAGGCAGACTGGTACTTTATGCTTCGGCGGCGACACAGCAATTACAAATGTACATGGCCGCCTTCAACAAACGATACCCCTTCATCAAGACCGAATACTTCCGCACCGACAAGCAGAAACTCGTCACGCGCGTGTTGCTCGAGGAGCAAACCAAACAGCGCATCGCGGATCTGATTCATACGAGCGTCATCGAGACGCACATTCTTAAAAAACGCGGCGCGCTCAGCCGCTACGTACCTGCCGAATCGGCTTCCTATCCAAGCCAGTACAAAGACCCGCAAGGTTATTGGACCTCAGTCTACGCCAGCGGCACTTTGATGGGATTCAACACCCAGCAAGTGAAGCGCGCGGAAGCGCCAAAAACGTATGAAGATCTGCTCAACCCACGATGGAAAAATAACTTGGGAATCGATAATACCAAAATCGAATGGTTCTCTATGCTCCTCAAGCTCAAAGGCCGCTCTTTCATGGAAAAACTTGCGGCGCAGAACCCGCGCGTATATGCCGGCAACACCAACGCGCTCAATCTATTGGCAGCCGGCGAGTTCCCGATAATGCCCGGCGTCTACGAGTATTCCGTCGACAGTCTCAAAACAAAGGGAGCGCCCGTGGATTGGGTCGGGCTCGAGCCGGTCATCACCTACACCGTCGCAGTTTCGCTTCCGTCCAATCCGCCACATCCGTTCGCGGCCAAACTTTTTGCGGAGTGGCTATTAACCAAGGAAGGGCAAGAAGTGATCAATCAATATGGACGGGTGCCGATTCGCGACGACATCGATTCCAGATACGGCAAAATTCTCAAGCAGCATAAGCTTTTGATGACCGATGTCGACCTGAGCCAGCGCGAAATCGAGGTGAACGAAATGATCCGCAAGCTGTTTCGGTAAGGAATATCAGGACAGTGATTACATTGATATTACTTTCATCCCGAACGGACGTAAAGGATCTTTTCCGAAAGATTCCTCGTCGCTCGGCTCCTCGAAGTGACAGAACGGCGAGTAGACTTATAGATTAGGTCCCGAACCCAGTCCTGAAAAAATTAGCTGTTTAGGAGCGTTCGCCAAATCGCCGTCGAGAAGATTCCAACCTACTGCGCGATGTGCACATCGCGCTGCGGCGTGATTGCAACCGTCGAAGCGGGCAAACTCATTGCTGTCAATGCCGATCCTCAGCATCCGAACGGCTGCATCTGTGTGAAAGGCGCCGCCGCGCCGGACATCGTTTACTCGCCGGATCGCGTGCAATATCCGCTGCTGCGTTCACGGCCGAAAGGTGATCCCGACCCTGGCTGGGTGCGTATCAATTGGGAACAAGCATTCAATCTTATCCGTCTGCGCCTGAACGACATCAAAGCGCAACACGGCGCCGAAGCCGTGGTATTTTCCCGCGCGACCACGGCGGGCAGCGCTGCCATCGACTATGACGGCTGGTTGCAGCGCCTGGCCAATGCTTTCGGCAGCCCAAACTTCCTCACTTCCAATCACATCTGCACCTGGAATCGGCGTATCGGGTCGAAGTACACGTATGGCGTCGGCATGCCGCTGCCGGATCTCGATCATACGCGCTGTATCCTCCTGTGGGGAATCAACCCGACCGCAACGTCGCCCGCTCAGGCAGTGCGCGTCAATCGAGCTCTCACTCGGGGCGCCAAGCTGATCGTTATCGATCCGCGCAAAACAACGCTCGCTGGAAAGGCGGATCCATGGCTACGCGTCTGCCCCGGTAGGGACGGCGAGCTCGCGATGGCCATGATCGACGTGCTTCTTAGCGAAAATCTTTTCGATGAAGAATTCGTGCGCAGATGGACGAATGCTCCCTATCTGGTCCGCAACGACTCGGGTCGCTTGCTTACTGAAGCTGATCTCCGCGACGACGGTGATGTAGATACATTTTTGGTTTGGGACGAACAGAAGAAAATTCCTGTCAATTGCAGGGCTGCCGGCGTTTGGCCCGCGCTTTTCGGTTCATTTGCCGTTCGACTCTCAAACGGCATAACCGTTCAGTGCCGACCGGCGCTTCAATTACTCAAGGAAGCCGCCGCCGAGTTCACACCGGAAACCTCGAAAAGTATCACGACGGTCCCGGCCGCAGAGGTCCGCAAAGCTGTGCGGCTGTTCGCGAGCGAAAAACCTTCCTGCTACTGCACCTGGGTCGGGCTCGAACAAGACCGCGATGCGATGCAAACCAATCGCGCGGTGTGCATCTTTTATGCGCTCACCGGCCAGTTTGATCAGCGCGGCAGTAACGTGCTGTTCGCAACTACCCCCACCAATCCCATCACGGGTCGGGAATTGCTGCCCAAGCCAAACGAGCTGATGAGACTCGGGCTCGCCGAGCACCCGTTAGGCCCACCGCGTGATACCGGCATCGTTCAGGCGGCCCGCGTTTACGACGCCATTCTCACGGAAAAACCATATCCGGTGAAAGCGCTGGTCGCCTTCGGCAGCGACGCCCTGCTGGGTCATGGCGAGCCGCTGCGCGGAAGAGCGGCGCTCGAGAGTGTGGAATTTTACGTCCATGTCGATACGATGATTAACCCGAGCGCGATGTTTGCCGATTTAATTCTTCCGGCGACGACGTGTTGGGAGCGCGAAGCGCTGTTGCCGTTGTCGGAGATTGCCGAGGACACGTTCAATTGGGCACAGCTCCGTCCGGCGGTTGTGAAACCGGTCTCCGAATCACGCTCCGACATTGAAATAATTTTCGAACTCGCCAACCGACTGGGGCTCTCCGACAATTTTTTCGGCGGTAACCTAGACGCCGGCTTCGACTATCAATTGAAGCCTGCGGGTCTTAGCGCCCAGCAATTGCGCGCGCATCCGCGTGGGATCCGAGCTCATGTTCAAACGCGTCATCGAAAATACAATGAGCGCGATGCTGTTAACGGTCAGCCACGCGGATTCGAAACTCCGAGCGGCAAAATCGAGATCTTCTCCTCGACCTTTGCACGGAACGGGTATGCTCCCTTACCGATTTTTTCGAGCGATGCATTCAGCGCCGAGCACGACGCTTATCCGCTCACCCTTACTTTTTTTCGCGCTATTCACTTCTGTGATGAGCAACACCGAAATATACGCCGCCTGCGGCGCGCGCTACCCGATCCCTTCCTCGAGATTCATCCGAGCACAGCGAAGGCGCGAGAGATCCAAAACGGCGATTGGATTTTAGTCGAGACAGCGGCGGGAAGAGTGCGACTGAAGGCGAAGATCAACGAATGTCTTCATCCGTCGGTTGTCGCAACCGTCTACGGCTGGTGGCAAGCTTGCCAGGAATTGGATCTCCCCGGTCACAACCCGTTCGCTGAAAATGGCGCAAATGTAAATTTGCTCATTCCCAACAACGACGCCGACCCCATCAGCGCCTCTGTCGCCCATCGCGCTCAGCGCTGCCGGGTTCTGAAGATTCGCGGACTCATGCATCCTTAGTATCAAGGCAGTGCGAATCATTTGCGGACGGGCGCAGCGACGCTGTGTCTTGGGTTACGGCTTGGCAACACGGATAAAATTTATCCGAGGAACTTCACGCATGCCGTTTATTAGTCCAATATCGGTGAGGATAGTCGCAGGTTACGATTTCATGGAGAGCTAAGATGGATATTTTGTGGGAGGAACTGACGTCCGGACTGCCTGATGCGAGACAGTTGGTTCACGTGCTCATCCGGCTCATCGCAGCGAGCCTGCTCGGCGCTGTCGTCGGCTTGCAAAGGGAGAAGGCGCATAAACCGGCAGGGCTCAGGACGCACATACTGGTCAGCCTCGGCTCAGCCGTGCTCGTCCTGGCTTGCTCTGGCGTAGGCATGTCTCACGATGGCATATCGCGGGTAATCCAAGGCATCGCTACCGGCATCGGCTTTGTAGGCGCGGGCTCCATCCTCAAGCTGAATGAAGAGCGCCATATAGAGGGACTAACCACTGCGGCCGGGATCTGGATGGTGGCGGCGATCGGCGTAGCAGTGGGGTTGGGAAGCCTCGGCGTGGCGTTGCTCAGCACATTGTTTACCTTGATAGTTCTCACGCTAGCGGGGCCTCTCGAGGAAAAGCCTGAATGAACCGGGGAACTTGAAGAGACAAGTCCTTGAGCATCCGAGCGGGCTAACAGCGCCGTGGCGCAGCCGACGATGGCGCATGGCTCCGGGGGGAAAGCGCTTGATTTTATCAGTTCGAGTTCGAACTCACGTTAATTTAACTGCAAAAACAACTCTTCCAATACCATCTTTTTTGTCATCAATCCCTGGTCCAACGAGTAGCCGACGAAGCGTTCCAGATTCGGGCGATTGTTTTCCAAGCCGAACGGCCATGGATCCGGTCCTAAGAGTTTTTCCTGTTCTTCAAATTCCTGCCGACCCCAGGCGAGCCATGACCAGTTTGGATCGGCATAAAACTCGCGGCAGATTTTCTTCGCTGTGCTGAACGCATCATAAAGAGCCGGGGCCGCTTCAGGATATTTGTTCAGCACTTCGTCCTTGAATGCCACCACGTGCATGATCGGGAAGAAGCCGTTCTTTGTATAGTAGCGCAGGTCTTCGGCTTTCGGATCTTCGAACAAACGGCGAATCTTGCTCGAGCCGCGTAGCACCGGCTTCGGCGGATGCGGCGTCATCATCGCGCTGACCTCACCCGATTCAAGGAGATTGCCCGCGTCGAGGTTGGCCGTTAAATGATCGATTTTGACGCCTTTCTCCGGTTCGAACGGAATATTGTCCTTTTTGCTGAGCACCCAATGAATCTGGCGCCACGGCACCGTAAATTCGCTCTGCAGATCGCCCTTGGCCAAGGTAGCGAGAGTGTTCTGAAAACTGTGAACGGCGACTCTCTTGCCGATCAAATCGAACGGCCGCTCGATGCGCGCTTCGATATTCACCCACATCTGCGACAAGCTGAATAGTCGGCGCGGAAATACCGGAATCGCGGTAAACGGCATGCCACGGCTCTTCGCCATCAAATATGATGACAGCGAAAGCTCGGCCACGTCGAATTCGCCGTGCTGCAACATGCGCTCATGGCGCTCTTCACCGTCACGCTGCCGGTCCGATTGGCCGACGATCAGCACACTGAGATCGATCGCTTCGGGCTTGATCGTTCCATCAAAGAACGGCACATGCCGGTCATAGTGTGAAAGTGCAATAGTTAATATTGGGTTGGCCATTGTTTATTCCTTAATTCCTTTACTCGATTATGTCAGCTTCAATTTTGGCCTGCAGCAGTGTCATCCTGAGGCGATAGCCGAAGGATCTGATGATATGGCACAAA
>JBIOXP010000287.1:0-2775 GCA_044869705.1 Binatia bacterium
CCCAATGGAACGTCACCAGCAATTTCTACATGGGCTTTGACGTGACCTATACGCATCTGAACACCGCCTGGCAGGGTCCGTCGCCAGCATCTCCAACAACTTTTCCGACTTCCATAGACGATCAACACGTCTGGTCCGGCATCTTCCGGATGCAGCACAGCTTCGTTCCCGGCAATGAAGGACCAACGGTCATCTTCGGGCGTTGAGCGGCCGAAACTCAAAAGCTCGTGACATGATCAAATGACGACAGAGACCGCCGCGAGGCGGTCTTCTGTTGTGGGGAAGGCCAATTCGCGAATGTCCGCTGTTGGCGAGCACCGGCTGCGGTGAGCGTTCGGTCATTAGACGAGACAGCTAAACGCCTTCAATGTTCCCGCGGGATCGATGGCCCAGTCAGTCGCCGATAAAGGACCGCAGGTCAGCAAAATATAATCGTAAGCTGCGCGGCGATCCCCGCCCATGATGAATTGAAAGTGCAACCGAAGAAAATTCAATCGAAGGCGCCGGTAGGTTTTGGCCGATACCATGTCGCGAAAGCGGACGCGCCAAAGCTGAGGATTTAGCTGCGTCCCGGTTATTTCGATTCCAACGCCTTTTATCGGATCGAAATTCCAAAAATTCAAAACGTCCTTGCGGGATTGGCAGTCAACCCACGAAATCCGGGGCTCGAGCGCAAGCTGCCGCAAAATTCCACGCGCCTTTCTTGCGTCCGGGTGCAGCGCAACAGCGGGCATGATCGATCCGAGCGTCAGCAGCACAATGCGCGGTCCGATACTGCCGAGGTCGGGTTCAAGTTCGAGAGCCCGCGTGACTATAGCCGGGGCCAAAACGCAACCACCGCTATGGCCTACAACCAGGATTTCGTCGGCCTCGTTCGCGCGTGCAGTCTCCACCAAACGGGTCGCGCCGGCCTCAATCGCGGTGTCGAAACTTGTCCGCTCGCCTCGCCCGAATTCCCGAAGGTATGGCCAGTGATTGTTGATCTGGATGACGTGATGCCTCGCAAAGAAAGGGCGAAGGAGGAAAAATGCGAGAAACGCGGATGGAATGCCGACGAGCGCCAAAATCCATATCTCTCCGCCGAAGATCCCGTTCAGCGCCACGGCCGCTGCGACACCAAATAGCACGGAGATCAGGAGCCACAAAAACAGCAGGGTTTGAAAGTAGACCAGCACAAGCCCAAATTGCCACGACGCCCTGAATATTCGAAGCAGCGTGCCGGAGACGACATCATCGATCGCCCAACTCAGGGCGCGCAACAATTGAGAATGAATCGGCTGCGCCATATTGGCCCTGATCATCCGCTCCTGACGCAGGAAACAATATCGTGTCGTGGTTCGCCAGTTCGGACCGGACAATTCGGCAATCCAATGCGCGTAATCAGTCGAGTCGATCTTCAAAGATCCAACAGTACCCGTCAGCTGCCATGGATGGAGAGACCGTTCCCACGCGCGGCAAAATAGTTTGTAGTACCCTTCCGCACCCTGCGGGTCATAGGCTTCGACGTAGATAACATCGCGCCGTCGAATCATCGTTTGCCTGATACTTTTGGAAAGCTCTGCCGGGTGCCTGTTTGCGGGCCGAGAGTCTATCCGGTCAGCGGCCGCATTATGTCCGCTTCTGGTACTGTCGAACATTGATTTGTGTATAGCCAGTGTCCCCCATTCGGAGGAGAATGGACACAGGCGATTGCATTGCGAAATCTCCACTAATGACCCAAAGCGTGGAGCCACGAAATGCGATGAGTGATGTTCACGACGGCGGGTGTCTTTGCCGAGACATTAGATACCGGGCATATGGACCACCTCTTGAGGCAATCGTCTGCCACTGCAATTTCTGCCAGCGCCGAACCGGCGCGGCATTCGGCATAGGCGTGTTCTTCCCGGCGAACCGTGTCGAGTTCACAGGCTCGTCCCCAAAAACATACGAGCACAGATCAGAAGAACACGGACGTTGGCTGCGTCTCAAGTTTTGCCCGCAATGCGGGACCACTATTGGCGTGACTGCCGAACGGCGGCCAGGTCAGCAGGGACTGATGGGAGGTACTTTCGATGATCGTACTTGGTTCACGATTAGCAGGCACATCTGGACGACATCGAAAGTCCCTTGGGTCGAAATACCTGCTGATGTTCCCTGTCGGTTATTTGGGAGCGCTTAGTTTCGCCCTGCTCACCGCCACACTCATGGCGGTGAAGGTACGCGAGGTTTTCGATGACTGAGGTTAACAAGTGTCCGCTATTGGCCTAGGGCGTGGCCCTTTATGGACGCCCATTGTCACGGCTGGCCGACCTGGCGATTTGTACGACAACGCCACAGTGCAGGCATTGATAGACAACGTGACGCTCGGTCTCGTCGGCCTACATTGCGACCTGGCAAGCGGGGCATGGTCTCGGCGGCTCGTGGCTTCGCGGCGGTTTCATGACCGCGACGACTTAATGCGCCGACAATCCAGGCTCAACTCCGGATGTTTACGGAGGCGTTCCGCGGATCGCTCCCGGCCGCGATGCCGGGCTCTTTTAATGAAAAGAGGCTAGTCCCTTAGCCCTTGGCGCCCAGCGTTCAAGGAATTTGAAAGACCGCCATTTTGTCGGCGACGCCGCGCAGCGCCGCGCTTTGCTCGGTCAGTTTGTGCTTGCCGGCCTCCAGGATCTTCGAGACCTGCGAATTTTCCACCACGGATTTTGTCGCGAAGATCGCGCGAGAATCGGCAAGGCTCTGGACGCGGGCGGCTATATTGACGGTCTGGCCGAAGTAGTCGAGCCGGTCGTTGAGGGT
>JBIOXP010000288.1:0-4446 GCA_044869705.1 Binatia bacterium
ACTGGGCGTATTGTCACCGAGCGCCTCTGCGTCGAGCGATACGGCGGACGCATCGTCTTTACCGACGATATTACGTTCAGTTCGTCGAACGTCGCCAATCGTGTCTTGCAAATATACCCGGATGAGGCCGATCAGTTTCTCAAGAAAATGCGTGCACGCTATACACTCGAAGATTTTCTGACTCCGCTACGGATGCTCAAAAACAAGCGCTGCTTGGTTGTCGGCGACACAATTCTTGATGAATATATCTACGTTGAGCCGCTCGGTAAGCCGTCCAAGGAAAATATCATCGCAACTCGCTATCGGGAGCGTGAAATATTTTGCGGCGGTGCACTTGCAACTGCGAATTTGGCGGCGCAGTTCTGCGCATCGGTGGATCTGGTTACAGTGCTCGGAGATAAGGAGAGCCACGAGGAGTTTATTCGCAGTTCGCTTGCTCCCAACGTAAATTTGATTCCATTTTATCGCATTGGAGCGATGACCACGGTCAAAAGCAGGCTTGTTGATCCGGGCTATGTCAAAAAACTGATCGAGATAGCTTACCTCGACGATTCGATGCTGCCGCCGAGTATCCAAGCGAAAATTCAAGATTGGATCGTCGGCCATATCCGGAATTACGATATTACCATCGCAAACGATTTTGGTCACGGTATGATTGACGAATCGCTCGTCGATACAATTTGCGCAAACGCGAGATTTCTCGCGGTCAATGCGCAAACAAACAGCGCCAATCGCGGGTTCAATCTTGTGACGCGCTATCCAAAGGCAGACTTTGTTTGCATTGACGAACCGGAGGCGCGGCTTGCCAGTGCCGACCGCCACGCGCCGATTGAAAAGGTCGTCAGCAAGATCGGCAAGCAGATGAGTTGTTCGAATTTCATCATTACCCACGGGAAGCTTGGCTGCCTAGTCTTTACACCGACGCAGCCGCCGACCCGAATTCCCGCCCTCATCGACGAGGTGATCGACACCATCGGCGCGGGCGATGCATTCTTTGCCGTAGCGGCACCCCTTATTGGGGCCGGTTGCGAGCCGTTTCTGGCCGGATTCATCGGTAATGCGGTCGGGGCTATGAAAATTCGCATCGTCGGCCACCGTCATACAATAAGCTATGCCGAACTGATCAAGTATCTTACGAGCCTGATGAAATAGTGCGTTTATTGAAATGGGAACGCTCTCACGAGCTCGGTTCTGATGCACCTTGACGGTCGCGCATTGGCCTGACTAGTTTCCGGCTGCCACGATAAACCGAAGGAAAACACCGGTGTCGGAACGAAGTCCGCACGCTTCCTGGATTTCAAGCTACACCGATACGCTCGTCGCTACGGTGAAATCCACTAAAGCGAGTGATCGGCGTGGCGCGTCAATAAATATTGACGAAGCGATTGTGTGGGTCGCCGAGACCGCACGCCGTGTGCACGGTGCCGGCAATAAGATCATCTTTATCGGTAACGGCGGTAGCGCCGCGATCGCCAGCCACATGGCGACGGACTACAGCAAGAACGGAAACCTGCGTAGCATAGCGATGAACGACGCCAGTACTCTGACTTGCTTAGGAAACGACTACGGCTATGAACATGTATTTGCCAAGCAGGTCGAGTTCCATGCACGTGAGGGCGATCTTCTGGTGGCGATCAGCTCGTCCGGGAAGTCTGCGAACATTCTCAATGCGGTCGCCGCGGCGCGCAAGGCTGGCTGCACCGTTTTAACCCTCAGTGGTTTCGACGCCAACAATCCTCTGTGGCTCCAAGGCGACATGAACCTGTTTTTGCCATCGGGCTACTACGGATTTGTTGAGATCGGCCATTTGACCCTGTGTCATGCGATCTTAGACTACAGTATGGAGCGGGACGGGCGAGGGGCGGCCGGCTTAAAAAATGAGGCATTGCAGAATGTTTCCGAGAAATCCTGACATTAAGCGCATCATGGTAACGGGCGGCGCCGGTTATGTTGGCGCTATGCTTGTCCCGGAACTGCTTGCGGCCAACTATGAGGTCAATGTCCTCGATCTTTATATGTACGGCGATGAGGTTCTGGCGGGGTCGCGGGGTAATCCTGGTCTGCGTGAGTTTAAGGGCGACATCCGCGACCGGGCAGCCGTCAAACGCGCGCTCGATGGATGCCAATCAGTAATCCATCTTGCCTGCATTTCCAACGATCCCTCGTTTGAGCTTAATCCAGAACTCGGGCGCTCTATCAATCTCGACGCCTTCCTCCCGCTCGTTCGCACTAGCAAGGAAGCTGGCGTCAAGCGCTTCATCTACGCGTCCTCGTCGTCAGTTTATGGGGTCAAGGCCGGCGTTGAGGTGACGGAAGAACTTTCGCGCGATCCATTGACAGATTATTCGCGCTTTAAGGCCGATTGCGAGGATTTGCTGGAGAAAGAGCACGAGTCGGGGTTTGTAACCGTGACCGTGCGGCCCGCTACCGTCTGTGGATATTCGACGCGACAGCGACTCGACGTGGTCGTCAACATTCTGACCAACCTAGGTTATAACAAGGGCGAAATTTCTGTGTTCGGCGGTGATCAGTTGCGCCCGAACATCCATATTGGCGATATGGTCGACATATATCTTCTTTTGCTCGCCGCGCCCGCGGCCAAAATTGACGGCAAGGTCTTCAACGCCGGTTATGAAAATCATACGGTAATGGACCTTGCGAAAATGGTTCGCAACCGCGTCGGAGAACGCGTCAAGTTGACGGTGAGGCCAACCAACGACCCGCGTTCCTATCATGTTTCCTCGAAGAAGATTCAAAAGGAACTCGGCTTCGTACCGCATCATACGATTGATGATGCGATCGGCGATCTGATCGCCGCTTTCTCCGCGAACAAGCTTCCAAATTCGCTCGAAGATCCGCGCTATTTCAATATCAAGATGATGCAACGACTCCGACTGTCGTAATTGTGGCAGTGGGGCCCAAGGTGTAGCGGATGCGCGGAACCAGCCTTGTGGTCGGAGGCGACAGCCTTATCGGCAAATGCATCGCTGCAACCTTGCGGCACACGGGCCGTTCCGTGCACGTGACGACGCGGCGGGCCAGCCAAGAGGGCATTCCGTTCGATCTTGCAAGCCCCGATCTGCGTATTTTCAAAGATCTGCGGTGCGATTACGTGGTGTTTTGCGCCGCTGTCACCAGCATGGTGGCCTGCGAGGCATCTCCGGACGAAACCCGCGCAACGAATGTAACCGGTACGCTTGCGGCGATGCGCGCTGCAAGCGATTCTGGCGCCCATATCGTTTTTTTTTCCAGCAGCCAGGTATTCGATGGCGAGACATCTTTGGCGACGGAGGGCACGACGCGCGCGCCAAAAAACGTCTATGGGCGTCAAAAATTTGAGGTCGAAAATGCAATCGAGATTGAAAACTTTCCCGCGGCAATTCTCAGGGTCACAAAAGTTCTCGCGAGCAGGCCGGTTGGGATGTTTGCGAGTTGGTACCAAAATTTGGCACGGGGCCTGCCTGCGGTTGCGGCGACCAATATCACTCTGGCGCCCGTGTCCGTGAGGGCTGCAGCCGACGTTGCTATCGGACTTGGCGATGCACGACGCAGCGGTTTCTGGCACCTTTCATCGTCGGACGAGCTGCCGTACTACGAAGCGCTCCTAAAAATGGCTACAATTTGCGGCTTCCCGGTGCATCTCGTTCGCGGTGAACCGGTGACGGAGAAACAAGTGCCAAAAATCTTCCGCCAGCGTTATGCGGCTTTGAGCACCGAAAAGGTATCGAAACTGCCGGGTATTTCAATCAAGCCCGCGACCGACACGCTTGCCGAACTGTTCGGCCGGTTTTCGCGCGGCGGCCCGTCGAGCACGACGAGAGTACGTCGAAAGTTGTCATGAAAATCGGCATTGATTTCGACAATACTCTGGTCAACTACGAGCTGGCATTCGCGAAAGTCGGCAAGGAAGAAGGGATTCTTCCCGGCGATTTCGGTGGCGGAAAGGTGCACGCGAGGGAATGGTTGCTACAAGAAAGCCCGGACGGCTATCTTTGGGAAAAGCTGCAAGGCGTCGTCTATGGGCGTCGCATTGATGCGGCCGAGCCCTATGAAGGGGCGTTGGCGTTTTTGGAAGCCTGCCATCGCGCGGTAATGGTCCAAGTGTTCATTGTCAGCCACAAAACGATCGTGGCTCACCACGACGCCTCGGGCACCAATTTACGCACTGCTGCAGTGAATTGGATGGCGAGGCACGATCTATTCGCCGACAAATACGGCATGGCGAGCGCGAACGTGTATTTTGAGCTCACCCGGGATGAAAAGGTCCGGCGAATCAAGTCGCTGGGCCTCGACGTGTTCATCGACGACCTCGCGGAGGTATTGACTCACCCCGACATGCCACTGTCATGCCGTAAATTCCTCCTGCGCGGGACGATTGCTGGACCTTACGAGTGTGTTGCGACCTGGAACGACATCAATCATGCAATTTTCGGACCGTCGTGATCA